>JBKJJB010000373.1:0-4920 GCA_046598235.1 Chitinophagales bacterium | reverse complement strand
AAGTGTTACAGAAGTTACCGCACAAGTCAGCGTTGCAGGTGGCGTTATGTTCACGTTCGGATTAGTAATATTTTGAGCAACCGTAACCGATGCAGAAGCAGTGCAACCGTTCGCAGGTTCAGTAACAGTAACAAAGTAGGAACCCGGGGCAGAAACCGATAGAGCAGCATTTGTTCCACCACCACTCCAACTATATGTAACACCTGCTGAACCATTAGCAGCAAGTGTTACAGAAGTTACCGCACAAGTCAGCGTTGCAGGTGGCGTTATGTTCACGTTCGGATTAGTAATATTTTGAGCAACCGTAACACTGGTTGAAGCAGTGCAACCATTCGCAGGATCAGTAACAGTCACCGAATAATTTCCGGGAGCAGGTACAGAAATAGAAGAAGCACTTCCACCGCTACTCCAGCTATAAGTTACACCCGCAGGCGAAGCAGTTGTTGAAAGAGTGACACTGGTAACTGCACAAGTAAGAGTTGTGGGTGGAGCGATAGTAATAACGGGCAAAGGATTAACGGTGAGGCTTCTGGAGGCCGTTGCAGTACAGCCACTTGCATTGGTAACAGTAACGGTATAAGTTACATTCGAAGTCGGGTTAATAATAATGGAAGCAGTATTATCTCCATTGTTCCATAAATACGTTCCACCTCCACTCGCAGTAAGTGTTGCGCTTCCACCGTTACATATGGGGCTTGGGATTGTTATTGATGGAACAAATGGAGGTGGGTTAGCTAATACTACAGTATCATAGTAAGTGCAATTAGTAGCATCTGTTATGGAAAATATATAGTTGCCAGCAGACAGATTGCTCAAAGTTGCCTGATTTAAAGCTCCTCCGGGAGTCCATCTATAGGAAAGAATCGCACTACCCGCTGAGCTAAACGATGCTGATACGGCTCCATCATTTCCATTCCAACAGGTAATATTTTGTGTAATGCTTGCGGAATGTGTTATAGCGGAAGTTCCTACATACACATCATCGCTTACAACAACTGTTGATGCATCGCAATTTGTATAAGTAGCTTGGGCAGTATAACTTCTTGAAGATGGTGGACAAACAGAAACACTGTTGCCTGTTGCAATTTGAGTAGCACCATCGAACCATCGAATAGTATAATTAGGAGCACCGGACGGTGTAAACCGCCATGCATCATTTTGTGCCGACCATTGAGTTGCGTTTCTGCCAGGTACGGTATATGCAATGGTCCCTGTAGCATTTTGAATTCCTTGAATTGCCAGCCCGCCATTCCAACCCGCACAATATTCTTTGTTCTGAATATATGTTTCTATAGTATTTGTGGTTTCGTATATAACGGTTTGATAAGTTGCATACCTTGCACCGCATAACTGTGGGTTTATATCTGTATACACACTGTTCGGATCGCCATAATAAGAAACTCCTTCCCATGAAACCACGAACATCCTGCAAGGAGCAGTACCTGCAATCTGATACCGAATATCGCCAACATAAGTAGGGTCAATGTCTTCCCAGGGTCCCATGATACAATTAGTGAGGTCAGCCGGAACAGCTGAAGGAATTGGTCCATTTATTTGCCAGGTATTGAATCCACCTGAATTCCCGGTATTAAAAGAAATAACGCCATTTGACCCTACAACAATCTTGTTATAGACATTTCCAAAAAAACAAAAGTTGAATGGTAAATCGATGATGCTTCCCCATGTATCATCAATTGCAACTAAAATAGAAGTCCCTGTAAAGAAACTGAATGGAGGGTTATAGGGAATTTGATTTACCGTATAGGCAGTTGTTTGCGCAGCAGCAAAAGCGGTTGCATTAAGTGTAGTGCAGGATTGACCACAAGGCATAATAACATCGGGGCCTGCATTTACTGCCGGGCAACCAGGTTGTGCATGTGCAAAATCAAGTAGTAATAAACTTATTACTAAACCCGATATTTTTTTCATGTAAAGTTTTATTCAAATAGCTATTTCTATATAAAAACCCAAAACAGAAAAGGTGGAATTAATGGCTAAATTTAACTATAATTTAAGCTAAAGTCAAGTATAAAAGTTAATAAAACCCATAAATTGTAAACAAGGCATGAATGGAATTTCATATAGCCTAGCTTTCTGAATGGTACGGTTCAATGTTTTTACTTTTTCAAAGCAAAGGTTGTTGTTTCTTCTTGTAACAATTTTTTTGTATGCCTTGGGAATTTGGTTTCTGAATCATATGTTTCCATCTACAGGTATGTGGGATAAATTCTATGCAGAAGATGATATAGGAACTTTCTTTTGTGAGAAAACAAATATGAACTTGATAGTGCGTCAGCCCATCAACACTTTCAGCAATTTTATTTATTGGATTGTAGCCGTAATTATTCTTCGAAGAGGTTGGAAGGACCAAAGCAAGCGTAACAGATACAACATCATTTCGGCTAATCCATTCTACAGCATTCTGCTGGGCGGTATTATGGTTTATATTTTTTGTGCCAGTACATTCTTCCATTCTTCTCTGATTGAGTTTGCAAGTAGGCTGGATTTTTCTGCTGTGTATTCGCTTTCTCTTTTTCCATTGATGTATTTCACTCACCGTGTCTGGTTGTTGACTATAGGTGTCCCGTCAAACGTTAAGCACACAAAGAGCACAACTATTTTAATTATAGTATTTTCTCTTGCTTATTTGTTGCTTACATTTTTTCTTCCTGAGGGAAGGGAGAATTATACAGTGCTCGGAATTATCATCACTATCATCATTTTTGGAATTATTGTAGAGAAAAAAGATCCCGGTAAGACCAATCACTATTATCTAATCGCATGTATTATTTCTATTCTGATGGCCGTAATGTGGTTTGCGTTTGATATTTACAAAGTGTTCTGCAATCAAAATAGTATTATCCAGCCACATTCCTTATGGCACTTATTTGCAGGCATATCCACCTTCTATTTTTATATGTACATCCGCAGCGAGAAAAATAAAATTTGAAAACTTAGAAGCGAAGATGTTTCACGGTAAGTCCTTCATTGATTAGCTGTTTCAACGAATCAATGCCGATTTTCAGATGTTGCGTTACAAATTCTTTAGTCACTTTGCCGTCACTTGCTTCAGTCTTTACTCCCTGCGGAATCATCGGTTGGTCGGAAACAAGTAGCAATGCTCCGGCAGGAATTTCATTTTTAAATGCAGTAATAAAAATGGTAGCAGTTTCCATATCAATTGCCATTGCACGAACCTCTCTCAAATACTCTTTGAATTTATCATCCCATTCCCAAACTCTGCGGTTAGTTGTATAAACTGTACCCGTCCAATAATCTTGTTGGTAATCGCGAATAGTTGTGGAGATAGCTTTTTGCAAAGCGAAGGACGGCAGCGCAGGAACTTCAGGAGGAAAATAATCATCAGATGTTCCTTCACCGCGTATAGCTGCAATGGGCAGAATAAAATCGCCTATTTCACTTTTCTTTTTCAACCCGCCACATTTGCCAAGAAACAAAACTGCCTTTGGTTGAATTGCAGATAGTAAATCCATCATAGTGGCAGCATTTGGGCTTCCCATTCCGAAACTGATAATGGTGATGCCATCCGCAGTAGCATTCATCATTGGTCGGTCTGCTCCAACTATTGAAACCTGATGCCATTCTGCAAACAATTGTACATAGTTATCGAAGTTGGTAAGAAGAATATACTTGCCAAAATCTTTCAGTTCTCTGCCGGTGTATCGGGGTAACCAATTATTTACAATTTCTTCTTTCGTCTTCATTGTATAAATTGCTTTCAACAAAAATAAGAAAGTGACCGAAGTAAAGTTTAGTGATTACAATTTCAGAACAGAGGAGCGGGAGGGGAAGAAATTCATCTTCGATGAAGTGCGCAGAAAATTTGTTTCGCTTACTTCTGAAGAATGGGTAAGGCAAAATGTAATTCACTATTTAATTTATGATAAGAAATTCTCAAGGAGTTTAATTGCCGTAGAAAGAGGAATTGAATTAAACGGATTGCAAAAAAGATTTGATGTAGTTGTTTTCGGTAATGACAGCAAACCCAAAATGATAATTGAGTGCAAAGCATCAGAAGAAAAATTGGATGCAAAAGTGTTCGAACAAATTGCCCGCTATAATCTTTCGCTTAAGGTAGATTACTTATGGGTGACAAATGGAATATTTAATTTCTGCTGTAAACTAAAAAGTGGAATTGAACAACTGGATGAAGTGCCCTCAACAGAAGAAGTAAACGGAACCTAAGAACTACTATTGTATGTAAATTCTCCGTACTCACTTTTTACAACTACTTCATTCTTTTCGTTTGCTTCTGCATATCCAATTACTTGCGCAGCAATACCGAATGATTTTGCAACATCAATAATCAGCGAAGAGTATTTCTCATCTACATAAATTTCCAAACGTGTTCCGCAGTTTAAAACCTTGAACATTTCTTTCCAATCGGTTTTCGATTCCTGTTGAATCAGATTAAAAAGCGGAGGAACAGGAAGGAGATTATTTTTTACAATACGGAGATTTTCGATATAGTGAAGCACTTTGGTGTGTGCGCCACCAGTGCAGTTTACAACTCCGGTTACCTGTCCGGGAATTTCTTCTAATACTTTTTTTACAACAGGAGTGTATGTTCTTGTTGGCGATAAAACAGCTTTGCCAATATTCAGTGAAGTTCCTTCTAAGTTGTCCGTAAGCTTTTTGCTTCCTGAGTAAACAAGTGATTTATCTATTGCAGCATCAAACGTTTCCGGATACTTTTCTGCATAAATCTTAGCTAGTAAATCATGCCGTGCTGAAGTCAATCCATTACTACTAATACCGCTGTTGTATTCATCTTCATAAGTAGCTTTGCCATACGAGGCAAGACCGACAATTACATTTCCGGGTTTAATGTTTTGAGTAAGGATGAGATTTTCTTTTCTCATTCGAACAGTCATTGTTGCATCAACAGTTGTGGTACGT
>JBKJJB010000228.1:0-6738 GCA_046598235.1 Chitinophagales bacterium | reverse complement strand
TTGGCTCAATGGTCATTGATTTGTTGTAATGCTGAAGAAGTTCTTCCTCTTTTTGTTCCTGCTTGTATTATTGGGAGGAGGTTTATATGTTTTTCGCCAGCCCATTCTTCGCTCATGCGTTACTTTTTTAATTAAGGAAGATTCACTTCAACATGCCGATGCCATGTTTGTTCTTTCGGGCGGAGGATATGACCGTGGCAATGAAGCAGTAAAAATTTTCAAACAAGGATTCGCCAATAAAATAATTTGCACCGGGGGAAACCCTGTAGTTGAATTGAAAGTGTTTGATATTGATACACTAGAATGTGATATGACAGTTGCTAACCTAAGGAGGCAACACATTCCTGATTCTTGTATTGTTCAAATTAACTACGGAACCAGCACACTTGAAGAGGCAGATACCATTTTATCTTTTTGCAAAAAACATCACTTCAAAAAAGTAATTATTCTCTCATCACTGATGCATACGGGAAGAGTGAATACTGTTTTCAGAAAAAGACTTGCCGAAGCAAATGTGCAACTGCTGCTACGTGGTGCGCCCGCTTCGCGCTTCAATGAAATGCTTTGGTGGCAAACCGAAGACGGCCTTATTGCGGTTAATAATGAATGGATAAAAACATTCTACTACTGGTGGAAGTATTAAAACAAATTTCCCTGCCCGCCATTCAATAATTTCGGTGGCTTCACTTTCAATCCGCATTGTTTACATCAGTAACGCGACCCAAATCCATATTACATTATTTGCTGTAAAGATAATTTTCTGAAAAGGGTGAAACCTTTCAAAATTTCGTTCTCGATATCATTTTGAATAGATAGCGAGTGTAAATGGCTACACTACTTTATTAGCGCAGCAACTAGCGGCAGGAGCATCGGGCTTTGCTTTAAAGGTGAAACCCATAGAAAGAATGTATCCCATTGCTTCACCCAATGCTGTATGCGAACCGAAGCGCGGATTAGTATTAATGTCAGCATGTACTTCCAACTCTGTGGAATATTTATCAAAGAGTGGGCAAAGTGAATATGCAATTTCGATGGAACGAGCCACCTCAGTAAGCAGTCTTTCTTTTAGGCTCATCTTCTGGTTTGTTTTTTCATTATTAACAAACATAAAGCCGCCACGCCCTTTACGGAGTAGAACAATAACAGTAGCAAACTCAGTTTCGTGTCCGCGCACCTGAGAGTCAGTTCCGATACAAACTTTTATTTGATTGCCAAGCTCGCGCTCGTGGAGGAGAGATTTTTCCACAGCTTCGCTGATGGGGGTCTCAATTTTTGTTCCGTCTAACTTTCTCCATTTCGCTTTAAGAATTGGTTCCATAATGCGGGTTTTGGTTGATTGAAAATAGCGATAAGCTTTTCCGGAATTGTATTTTTTAGGATATAATTTTCAACACACTCGAAGTAGGCTTTGCCCTTTATAAAATGAATTTTAGGATTAGGGATATTTTTTTTATCTGAATTTATACAGAGAGGAATTTTTATGTGACAACTTCCAAATTGTTTCCCAACCATCAAAAATTGTTTTTACTTTTTAAATGGATAGGCGCTGTAACTTTCCTTTAAGTCTGGTCGTTACATACTCTCGCAAACAAAAATAAATTCTTCAAAAAACAATTATGAAAACAAAACAAAACAAAACACTCGCAATGCTGATAGTGCTGGCATCAATAACAGCTTTAAGTTCTTGTAAAAAGGAGCAAATGAATTCGTTGACTAAAACAAAGGCAAATCTCGCTGGGGTTGACGCTACTTATGATGAAATGCTGCGTTTGACTATGTCAATGGGTTTATCCGGTTCATTCAAAACAGAAGATGTTGATGCTATACCCGGAGCGATAGTTACGGAGGATACTCTTTCTAATCCACACACAAAAACTATAGATTATGGTAGCGGATGCATAGATAACGATGGCAAAGTGTTTAAAGGGAAAATTATTCTTAGCTATACTACCGGAGATTTTCTTCATACGGCAGGTGCAAGTATTGCCGTTACCCCAGTTGATTATTCGGTTAATGATAATGAGATATCGGGCACTACAACCCTGCAAAATGACGGAGTTAACGGCAATGGGAATATAAACTTTATATACAACATAAATGCTAAACGGGTGTTGGCAAACAATGGAGGGACAGATTCAATAGGTGGACGGCAAGAAGTAGAATGGGTTGCTGGCTCGGAGACATCTGATAAGTTAGACGACCAGTTTTCTTTTACCGGTATGCTAGGTGGACATGCTTCTGGTGATGGGGATGTAGATTTCGCCATCAGTATTCTTAATCCGCTAATTCAAAACAGGGCACCTGGTTGCAACGAATTTTATGTACAAGGTGAAACACTAACTCAAGTATCAGGTCAGTCGGACGTATATCTAGATTTTGGAGATGGAACCTGTGATAATCTTGCAGTTGAAACGATAGATGGCGTATCAACAACCATTACACTAGAATAGGATACGAAAAGAATAGTATAGAGAGATTTTAAAAACCCACCCATTCGTAGGGTTTTTCTTTTGTTAAATACTTTTATAGGGACATATAACCCGATAAGGGAAAATAGATTCAGTAAGCGGCTTAGTCAATCTTTGAAGCCATTAACTTTTTATGTCTCGATTCGCCTATATTGTATATGATTTGAAAGATTATAAAAACAACGACAAAGTAAATGATTGCCATAAAGGTAACCACCCAAGTCCAAACAATGATGTTAAGTAAAAGGAGTAACACAAGTGGTAATGATAGCAACGAAATGAGGATTAAAATGATTGCCACCATTTTATCCGAAATCCCCATATACGCTAAGTGATGAGTAATATGATCTTTGCCCCCAATAAATGGAGACTGTTTTCTTAGCAATCTGCGGATGGTAACAGTTGTAGTGTCAATTAATGGAACGATGAAAAATAACATGGGCACCACAAATTGTTTTAATTGAATTAACTGATTGCTTCCTTCTTCTTTAATGTTCCAAAAGAAAAGAATACTCGTGGAAGCAAGAAAAACACCAAGAAACTGGCTACCAGTATCGCCCATATAAACTCGTGCAGGGTTCCAGTTAAAGTATAAAAACCCCGAAAGCGCTCCAAGTACACCTACCAAAATAAGAAGGTAATATGTATTCAAAAAAAGACCATTGATAATAACAACAGCAATTAAACCTAAAATAATACACATTGAAATGGTTGTGGTAATCCCATCCATATTGTCAAGCATATTTATGGAATTCATCAAGCCAATTACCCAAATAATTGTAATCATAAAATCAATGGCAGGATTTCCCGATACGTTGATATAAATATCAGAAATAATAAGAATAAAAGCACAAGATAATTGGGCTATAAATTTTGCTAATGGATTTGTATTATAAGCATCATCTGCGAGCCCAAGAATAAACCCAAGGCAAGAAGAGGCTATAATTCCTATTAGATGATTGTCGAGAAGATTGGTGCTTTGACGAGGAAGGGCACCAATAACGGAAATAGAGATTAGAAATATTATGAAGAAGGAAATTCCACCAATTGCGGGGGTTACATTATTTGCCCAACGAATTTGCCCTGTTTCATTCTTATTTCTAATACCCATACTAAATGAAAATTTCAGGAAAAGCCAGTTGATAAGAAATGAAAAAAGCCCGCTTATCAAAAAGAAGGAGAGAAAGAAAGCGACCAAATACTGTTCATTAGTAGCCATCATTAGCAGTATTACTCAAATAGTTTCTTTAGCCAAGAGGTTTTTGTCTTGGTCTCAACAGTATAGTAACCTTCTCCGTACTGACTGCCATAGCCGTAACCATAGCCGTAACCATAGCCGTAACCGTAATTGTGCCCATAGGTATATCCATAACCGGAAGCTCCGCGCCCGTAGTCATTAATAATAACGGAAAGGTTTTTGATTTTACTCTCGCGAATAATTCTATTAATTCCGTAAACAAAACTTTTGTTAGAGTAGGCAGCGCGCAATATATATACCGGATAATCAGACAATTTTAAAATTTCAAGAGCATCGGTTACAAGCCCTATCGGAGGTGTATCAAGAATAACATAATCGTATTGGGTTTTTAAATATTCTAATGTTTCTTGAAGTTTGGGAAGTAGTATAAGCTCGGAAGGATTTGGTGGAAGCGGGCCGGATGTAATAAAAGACAGGTTAGGAATACCGGAGTCAAAAACACAATCATCAACCGAAGTCTGTCCGCTGAGAATAGTGCTTACTCCTTTGTGGGTTACTACATTAAAAATTTTTCCTAGCCTAGGCTTTCGCATATCAAAATCAAGTATGATTACTTTTTTATTTAGTAGACTCAAAATGGCAGCGATATTAAGCGACACAAAAGTTTTCCCTTCTCCGGGAATGGTAGAGGTAGTAGAAATTATTTTAGACCCAGGGGTATTTGAGATGAATTGAAGATTGTTGCGCACTGCACGGAATGCTTCAGTAATTGTTGATTTGGGATCTTGAGTAACAACAATTTGTGAGCGATTCATTTCTTCCTTGTGGCGCGGGATTACACCCAGTAAAGGAGCACTGATCTTTCGTTCCACGTCATCAATAGAAACTATTGTATTGTGCAAAAGGTATCTGACTACAATCAAAATTAGTCCCAACATTAACCCTATGGCAAATCCTGCAATTTTTACAAAATTTTCCTTTGGAGAAACCGGCTTTTGAGGTAGTGTCGCCCTCTCAAGAACTACATAATCTGATACTATGCCCGCACTGCCTATCAAATAATTTGATAGTTGCCCATAAAGACTTAATATGAAATTGTTTTTTTCAGCGGCTAATTTATCAAGCCTTTCAAATTTATTTCGAAGCCCCGGAATACGCTCCAGTTCATACAAATATTTTTGATGCTCTTTTATAAGGATACCCAAACTTGTGTTTAATTCTATAATTGCATTGTCAACGTTTTGATATAATTTTCCTCTGGTATCTTCTATTTGTTTATCGATTAGACGAACATTAGGGTGTTGGGTGGTTGCATCAAGCAATAACATGTTACGTTGAGCCTGAAACTGATTAATTCTACCAATTTCATCTCCAAAGCTTTGGGTGCTTATTTTGAAGTTAGGGGTTGGTAAATTTGAAAAATCTTTATTGCTAATGAGTAATTCTTTGAAACGGTATAACTGGGTTATATCATATTTGTAATCGCGAAATTTTTCATCATATGCAGAAATTTTTTCAGGAAAAGCAGCAAGAACACCTTCATTGCCAAGGTATCCTTCGGTAACACGAAGATTGATAATAGAATCTTGGTATTTATCGTAAGCGGTGGCAAACGTGTCAATTTGATTTTCAATAAAATGGAGAATATTGATGATGCCCTCCCTTTTATCATCTAGCGCATATTGAATAAACTGATCGGCAACGGTAGTTACTATAGCTTGAGCGCGAGCGGGATTCCTATCCTTAAAACTAAGTCCAATTGTTTTGGTTGCGAAATTAACCCCCAGTATCTCCAATTTGGAAGATATTTCACTAATCAGTTCAGTTTTATTTAAAAACTTGAAGTAGTATATACCTGATAAATCTTCAACGGCAAGATTTCTTTTTAAATGAACGGATAAAGAAAAATAAGAATTGGTTATTACTTGACCAGTATCCTTGGTGTATTCAAACTCTTTTCCATCAAGAGTAAAACTTAGGTAGATTTTATGTGGGTTAATAATTTTTACATAAACGGGCAAGTTTGCAATTTCATTATTTATAAAACTTGCCTCTATTTCAAATGGAGTGGAGGTATAAAGTTCGCTGTTTATAAATTTTGTTTTACCTTCTTTATAGTATCCAATTTGTAGTGGCAGGTGATTAATGACTTTCTCAATCAATAAATTTGATTTCATAAGCTGCACCTCTCTGCTTATTTCTGATGGATCTTGCTCAACTCGTATATCTTGATACCCTAAAATTTGTGTGGTCTTTTCGGTTTTGAGCATCAATGTGGTGGTAGCCTCAAAAACCCTGGGAGTGTAGCGAAGGTATACGATAGATAGAGTAACACATACGATTACAATGAAGATAATCCAAACAACGGATTTCTTAACCACATAAATTAGAAGCCCTAGGTTAAAATCATCAACCGGGTTAAAAGATTGCTTCTCTTCTGCTTGTATATTGTTATCTTTTTCCAAGAGCGGTAGCTAGTGCTATAATGGTAGTTACAGTTGTTAATACAGATACATATGGCATAATTACATTCAACACATCAAGAACAACACTTCTTCTTTCCTCAATATATATAATGTCATTGCCCTGAATTATTAAATCTGTTTTACGAACTCCTTCAAGTGTAGAAAGATCAACTATATGAACCTCTGGATTTTTCAAATCGCCTCGAATAATTTTAATTTTATAAGCTTTCAATTGATTTGCAAGTCCACCGGCAGAGGCAATTACTTCAAATAATGAAGTAGGGGTTCTGTTTAATTGAACAACGGAGGCAGCGGGCCCTCTAAATATAAATACTCGTCTGTTTACTACTTTCAAAATAACATACGGGTCAACAAATAAGCCGGCAAATTTTTCGGCTAACACTCTTTCAAGTTCTGATTCCGTATATCCTTTTACATAGAAATCACCAAGTACAGGAATTTTTGCAAACCCCTCAGGATCTACAACATAGCTGCTTGTGCTTTCTCCTTTGGCTTCGCCTACAACACCAATAACATCAATTAATCTAAATCCATCGCGGGAATAGATTTGTATGGTTAGCTCATCGCCCTCTTGAATTATATATTG
>JBKJJB010000227.1:0-2593 GCA_046598235.1 Chitinophagales bacterium | reverse complement strand
TCGGCTCTTTTCCCCAGTGCCGATGGCGCGCTCACCGCACTTACTTCTTCTTTCTGCATTGATATTTTGGGCATGAAAGACAGAAGCGATTGGAGCGAGGAGAAAAAACTAAAGGTGCGCAGAGCAGTTCATATAACTGTTACTGTTCTTTTTCTGTTCCTGATTTTACTCTATCAGAAAGTAATTTCAACCTCGGTCATTTACACCATACTGAAAGTGGCGGGCTATACGTATGGTCCTTTGCTCGGTTTGTTTGCCTTCGGCATTCTTACCAAACGAAAACCAAAAGAAATGTGGGTGCCGGTGGTTTGTTTGGTGTCGCCTGTTGTCTGCTATGTGTTATCGGCTAACTCCGTGCAGTGGTTCAGCGGCTACCAGTTCGGTTTCGAATTACTCGCATTAAATGGATTACTAACGTTTATTGGATTGTATCTTATTTCATCAGTAAAAACATTAGAACGCGGATGACGCAGATAAAGCGGATTGAACGGATTTTTATATCCGCGTAAATCATAATAATCAGCGTCATCAGCGTTCCATTGTATTAAAATCAAAATCATGAAACAAAAAGACTGGTCAGAACTGAAAGCCGATTCGAGTTGGAGGATGTTTAAAATTATGAGCGAGTTTGTAGATGGCTTCGAAAAGATGGAAAGGTTTGGTCCCTGCATTTCTATTTTCGGAAGCGCGCGAACAAAGCCGGGTAATCAATACTATAAACTTGCTGTAACGATTGCCGAGAAACTTTCGAAGTCAGGTTACGGAATTATCACCGGTGGCGGACCCGGTATAATGGAGGCAGGTAATATGGGTGCGAAGAATGCAAAAGGAAAATCGGTAGGGCTTCACATTGAACTGGAGCACGAACAGGACTGGAACGATTACATAGATGCCGACAAGCTGCTAATGTTTAAATACTTTTTTGCGCGCAAGGTGATGTTTGTTCGCTATGCACAGGCGTTTGTTTTTATGCCGGGCGGTTTCGGAACAATGGATGAAGTGTTTGAAGTAATGACGTTGGTTCAAACCGGAAAAGTGGACAAGGTGCCTCTTATTTTCGTAGGCGTTGAATACTGGAGCGGCTTAATCGAATGGATTAAAAGCAGCATGTTGGCAAAAGAAAAAAACATTAACCCGGCTGACCTTAAGCTGTTTGAGCTCACTGATGACCCTAATAAGGTGGTAAAAGTTATTAATAACTTCTATAAAAAGAAAGAGTTGAAACCAAATTATCGTCTGTAATGCGTTATGATATTGGTGCGAATATTATTTCTTGTTTCCTTTCTTTCCCTAAGCTCGTTTCATTTTAATATACCAACGAATCGCTCTTCGCTGTTACTTAAAAAGCAACAAGAGGCAGCGTTTGTTTCTCCGCAACAACTTGCCGCAGAAAAATATTTCGGCAGGGTGCTTGATATTTCGCCTGCAACTATCGTAGGTAACTTTTGCGAACCGCGCAGACTGCATTTTCACACAGGTTTAGATTTCAGAACCAATCAGGAGGAAGGTCATGCGGTATTTGCAGCCGCTGACGGATATATTTCGCGCATCAATGTGTCGGGTGCGGGCTACGGCAATGCACTTTACATCACTCACCCCAATGGCTATATAACAGCGTATGGGCACTTGCAGCAATTCAATTATAAAATTACCCAGCGCTTACGCAAAGAGCAGTATGATAAAGAATCCTTTGCAGTTGATTTCTATCCGCAAGCCAACGAAATAAAAGTAAAGAAGGGAGATACGATTGCTTTGAGCGGAAACTCCGGGGGTAGCGGTGGCCCGCATCTTCATTTTGAAATACGCGATTCTTTAGAGCGGGTTTATAATCCTCTCCTTTTCGGATATAAATTGAAAGATGAATTGAAACCGGTTATCAGTACTTTGAAATTTTATCCATTGGATGATTTGAAAAATAAGTGTGACGGTTACCGTGCAAAAATTATTAAGGATAAGCAAGGCAACTATGAAGTAACAGGAGGAGTGGTGAAATTAAATTCCACTCAAGTAGGTTTTTCAGTAAACACCTACGATATAATGAATCTTACCGAAGCACGTGTAGGCATTTACAATATGACTGTATTTGATGGCGATAAAATGATTTATCAGTATAAAGCCGACAGAATCTCTTTCCCTGATAAAAGATGTGTGTTAAGCCATATTGATTATCCCATTTTCACGAACGAATCGAGAAGGAGTTTTCATAAATGTTTTGTAGAACCGGGAAATCAATGCCCTGTATATTCCGGCTTGCTGAATGCAGGCGTTGTTGATTTAAGCAATGGCAAACCACACGATATTCATATTGAAGTGAGTGACTATGCAGGAAATGTTTCTCTTATAAAATTCAAAATACAGAATGACAAGACCAGTGTATTATTCAAAGAAAAAGAGTTGAAATATACTACCCGCTTTGATTACGACCACGATAATGAATTCTCTAACTCCGATGTCAGAATTAAAATTCCTAAAGGTTGTCTGTTCGATAATGTCTTTTTCAATTACTCTTCTGCGCTTTCTGCAGAGCCGAATATCTTTTCAAAAATTCATCAGTTAGATAACAGCAATACACAAGTGTTTGACTGGTTCGATC
>JBKJJB010000452.1:0-4891 GCA_046598235.1 Chitinophagales bacterium | reverse complement strand
CCTGATTTACCGGCAGGTGTGTAGTACACTAGTGCCCCATCGCCTCCGGCTTGCTGAGTTCCGCCTTTAGCCATCTGGTAAGTAATGGTTGAGTCAAGCCCACCAAAACCACCTTGCTCTCCACCGCCTTCACCTGCAAAACCATTAAAGCCCGGGCTGCCGCTGCCCCCGCCCCCGCCTGCTACCAGCACTCGGTTAGCTAATTCAGTTCCGCCCATTCTTATATCCGATGCGCCACCGCCTCCGGTTCCAATGCCGCATCCTTTACCTCCACCGTTGTAACCGCCTTCGGTTGCTTTGGGTTGAGAGCCTACCCTGATGAAGAGGCTGCTTTTTGGAGTTACTGCCAAATCGCTCTCTAGTTTTCCGCCTTTGCCGCCAAACTCAGAGCCTCCCTGCGCGCCAAAAGCAACTACATGTACCTTTGTAACTTTTTGAGGCACTACCCATTTTTGCGGTTCGCCTATGAAATTAAAAACGATGGAATCCTGTTGGCTATCCTGAGCATTTAGTGTATGCGTAAAAAGTAGCAGAAGTATAAAACTGCCGATAGATAAAAAGCAACTAAGGTTCATTCTTGATTTCATGTTTTTTAATTTTTTGATTGCGCTGCAATTTGTTTAAAAAACCATTATGCGGTAAAGGTTTACCAAAGCATAACAAATGATTTGTATCTAAATAAGCACACTTACTTAAAACGTTCTGCTGATGCCCACCACCCATCTAAACTTAAAATGCTGTTGGCTTACAGCAGGTGCATGACTGATAAAGAAGGGAACATCAAAACGCAAAGTAAGCGGCTTGATGTTTTGCAAAGGTCCCCATTTTTTTATGGTGAGTGCGGCACCTACTCCTGCATCAAAGCGAAGTTGCGAAAGTTGTTGCTCGCTGCGGCTGTTGCGATAAGCAATAGCACCCATGTCGCCAAACAAATAAGTGTTGAGGTTAAAGATGTCTTTTAGTTTTTGGTTTTTCACTTTTACTATACGATTGAAATCTATTTCGGCATTTACAGCAAAACCCGAATTGCCTTTGTAAGCAGGCAGCACCACTCCGTATTTATCCTGCTCAGCAAGCAGATAGCCGCTGTAGCCGCGCATGTTAAGCCCGCCACCGAAATGAAGATGGTTGATATCGTCACTATATCTGTAAGCAAAAGTTTGCGGCACAAAACCCGCAGCGCGATAATACTTGCTGTCCATCATTTCTTCGGGATTGCCTCCTGCAAAATAGAGCGATGATTCGCTCGGTACATTGCTGCCGGTTCCATACCTTCCATATACGCGAGTACAGAAATCAAACTTAGATACACTGGCTTTGAAAACCGAAGTAAGTTCAAGATAATGATAATCGAAAGAAGAAGTGAGCGCGCCTGAACGCAAATGTGCAGTGAGGTAGCCGTTATACTTTTCTTTTGAATAAGAATACGTGAGCGAAAGGTTAAGCGAGATGTTGAATTTTTTATTGCTCGTCCAAATAGCATCCCATTCATTGGGATAAAGAAGATAGTTGCGCCATTCTTCTTTGTTGCGTGTAAACCCTTTCAAATTAATTTCGGCAGAAAAGTTTTTTGGAAATATTTTCTTTAAGCCAACCTTATACATCTCGTAACCATCGAGCCACTGCGAATGGAAATAGAAAGTGCCCTTGCGAATTACTTTGTCAATGGCAGTTTGATAATCGAAGCGGTACGAAAGAAATCCCGCCTTGCCGCGCATTTCTTTATTGAAGTAGTAACGTTGCCCGCCCTGTGCTAAATGTGTGTTCACCCAAAAGTTGAAAGCGAACACATGTTTCACACCCATGTAATTTCCGTTTACATGCACCCCCAGTTTAAAACCATCATACGCGTTCCACCAAACATCGGGGCGCATGTAAATGCGATACTTCTTCCACGAAGCTGGCGGATAGATATGCGAGTCGAAGCGGAGTTCTACTTCTCTGCGTTTACGATTATCGAGCATATTAATGTCGGCTAATCGCTCACTGGGGTCAATGATTACATTTTTAATTCCACCGGGAATGTTTACAGAAGCATCATAAGTAGGATGAAGTTTATCCCAGCCGTACCACTTGGGAAGAACTACCTCCCTAAATCCCTCCGAAGGAGGGACTTGAACAGCCGACTTCACATTTGGCGGTTGGCTGTTAGCTCCCTCTCCTTCGGAGAGGGTTGGGGAGAGGTACCATGTATTAGGAATATGATAATTATAAACCGAATCTTGCTTTGAAATAACGCGCAGGTCAATAGGCATTTGCATTCTGCCTTTGCGTTTCAGACGGATGGTGTACACCTCCCTAAATCCCTCCGAAGTTACCTCCCCTAAATCCCCTCCGAAGGAGGGGACTTTAACAACCGAATTCGTATTGGCGTTTTGGCTGTTTAAGCCCTCCCCTTCGGGGAGGGTTTGGGTGGGGTGCTTTACCCCCTCTCCGAAGGAGAGGGTTGGGGTGAGGTGTTTCCCTTTTTTAATTCTTCCGATTTTGTAATCAATGTTCTTGGTAGTTTCCATCCACTGGTCAAAGAACCAGTTCAAATCAACATGTGTAAACTGAATAATACTGTTGCGG
The DNA here is from genome assembly GCA_046598235.1 of Chitinophagales bacterium. Classification (GTDB taxonomy): domain Bacteria; phylum Bacteroidota; class Bacteroidia; order Chitinophagales; family LD1; genus Bog-950. The sequence goes on along the minus strand of JBKJJB010000452.1, from coordinate 2,320 downwards.
AAATCTTCGGGATAGGGATGTGCAAATTTCCATTGCGCTACATAATGTTTCATCGCTGCGCTGAATAATGAATCGCCCAAAACATATTGCAGGTTATAAAGCATGGTGCTGGTCTTCGAATACACGTGTCCGTAGCCACCACCCTGTCCCAGCGCACCATTGAAGCCATCGCTGTGAGTATTCAGTTGTTCATCCTCATAGCGAATGGCATCGCGTAAATAATTGAGATAGCATTTGCTGTCGCGCACATTGGTTGGTTCAAAGAAGCGTTTGTAATACCAATTCGTTTTTTTGTCGAAGGTGTACGGTATCGTATCGCCATGCAGTGCTTCCATTCCCCAGGCGGTCAAAAACTGAGTGAAACCTTCATCGAGCATAGCGCGATACGTTTCGTTGTTGCCAATCATTCCGTAAAACCAGTTGTGCCCCACTTCATGCACCAGCAAACCGTAATACGATGGTTCGCGTCCGCCATCCATCGTAATCATCGGATATTCCATGCCGTCAGCGGCATCGGCAACAACAATCTTCGGGTACTCATACACGCCAAAGTCGCGGCTGAATACAGTAATGATTTTGGCAAGATACTCCGCAGCATTCTGCCAACCTGTAGCGTGCTGCTCCTGAACGATGGCAACGCAGCGAACAGCTACCTCCCTAAATCCCTCCGAAGGAGGGACTTTAACAGCCGCATTTATATTTGAGTTTTGGCTGTTTAAGCCCTCCCCTTCGGGGAGGGTTTGGGTGGGGTGCTTTACTCCCTCTCCTTTGGAGAGGGTTGGGGAGAGGTGGATTATTGTATCATGAATGCGATAAGTTGGGTCGGCAGTAAAAGCAAAGTCATGAACATTTTCTGCGTGATACTTCCATGTTTTGCTTTCGCCTTTCACATAAGGGATAATCGTATCGGGTTTCGAATCCCATTTCTTGTCTTTAAAATTTTTGATGTCGAGTTTCTTCTTTAAAGTATCGGGCAGTACTTCACTTTCGTTTTGCAGAACACCTGTGGCTTCCACAATGTAAGTAGAACCGATAGTGAGTTCTACATCAAAGGTTCCAAAGTCGCCATAAAACTCGCGGTTCATGTGCTGGTCGGTGTTCCATCCGCTTTTTCGGTCATACACGCATATCTTTGGATACCACTGGCAGCCGTTGAAGTGTTTGAACGCACCGGTTTTGTAGGTCTTCATTCTCCTGCGCGTAGAGCCGCTGTCGTAGAATGTTTTGAATTGAAGAGAAAATACTTTTGAATAATTAGGAGCAAGTGGTTTATCAAGAAAAACTTTCAGGATGGTATTATCCGATTGAGTCTTCAATTCTTTCCCTTCGCTTCGTAAAGTATCTATAGTAATTCCAAGTTTCTTCTTCTCGTATTTGCCATAGTGTGGATGTGCATCGTTGTTCTCCTGCAAATTATCTAAGTAAGAACCCGGCTGAAAAGCGTTTTGATAAAGATGGAAGTAAACAAAGTAAAGTGTGTCGGGAGAATTGTTGAAGTAAGTGAGTTGTTCTTCGCCCGTAATAATTTGAGAAGAGTCATTCAGCGCAGCTTTTATTTTGTAATGAACATCCTGTTGCCAGTAGCCTTCAAAGGGTTTGCGGTTTTTCCAATAGAGAGGGTCTGATGGTTGACAGTTGACAGTTGACAGTTGTACGGAAATACAAAATAAAACGAATGCGATTTTTTTCATTAGGACAACCTAATTGCTTTTATAAATTTGGAAACTCAAAATAAACAGGATTTGCCGAATAGTAATTCCAACGAACAACTTTATCAGATTGCGCTGACCCTATTGCCTAATGTAGGTGATGTGCTCGCTAGAAATTTGATTGCCTATTGCGGAAGTCCTGAAGCGGTTTTCAAAACATCAAAATCTAAGCTGGAGAAAATTCCTTTGGTAGGGAAAGAACGGGCTGAGGGAATTGTTAGTGCAGATGTATTAAAGGAGGCGGAGAAAGAATTAAAATTTGTAGCGGATTACAAAATCAAAACGCTCTTCTTTACGGATGCAGATTATCCGCAGCGTTTGAAAAATTGTAGTGATTCACCGGTTCTTCTTTACTACAAGGGCAACGCTGATTTAAATGCCGAAAAAATTGTTGGTATAGTCGGTACAAGAAAAGCAACTACATACGGCAAGGAGATGACAAAAAAAATAGTTGCTGAACTTTCTTCACATAATATTTTAGTGGTAAGCGGCTTGGCTTATGGAATTGATATTGCCTCGCACATTGCTGCACTTGAGCATAATTTAAAAACGGTGGGAGTATTAGCTCACGGCTTGAATACTATTTATCCTGCACAACATAAACCGGCAGC
>JBKJJB010000254.1:0-2541 GCA_046598235.1 Chitinophagales bacterium | reverse complement strand
ATAGGCAGCGCCAACCGAAGGGCTTCTTTCATTCTTAACTTATAATTTTCTGATACGATCATTTTCTTACTTCTAAACTTAGTTCGCTTTTTTACAAATAAAAACCCCCACCAGCAGAGCCAATGGGGGAAAAAAATATCTTTTCCTTTCAGTTACTACTTCTTGATTCTTTCCAATACAATTTTTCCGCGATACATCAACTTGTCCTCGCTCCAGTGCGCACGGTGCATCAAATGTGCTTCACCCGTTGTTTGATCAACACCGGTAGTAGGCGCATCCGCTTTGTAGTGGGTTCTGCGTTTATTTCTTCTTTGTTTCGAGATTCTATGTTTTGGATTTGGCATGACTAATAATTTTTAAATGATTGTTTTAAATGGTTTGTTTTTCTATGCTTTAATTCTTCAAGTCTTTTAATGCCGCCCAACGCGGGTCTTCTTCGTTTGTTTCCTTTTCTTTTTTATTAGTAAGGAACTTTAATACTTCTTTATTGCACTGTGGTTCCTGTCCGGGACTTTCACAACCAACCTTCTGAATTGGCAAACACAGGTTGATGTATTCGTAAATTAACTGCGAAAGGTCAATCACTGTCTGCTCGCGTCCGATAAACATTACATCGGGTTCGTCATTCTCCTTCGCTGGGTCTTCGGCAAATTTTACATAGCATGTATAATCGCCAAAAATTCCCTTGTCAAACACAACCAAACAACGGTCGCATTCTACTTTTACTGACCCGTCAATAAAAAAATTCAAAATAAAGAACGTTTCCTTCTTTTCGAACTCAGTTCGAACCCTCACCTTGCAATCATGAATCGGAGAATCTTTGAAATGGTCGAAGAATTTTCCGTCAATATCAAAATTGAATTGATGAACACCGACTTTAAGACCAACGTATGGTATCTCAAATTCTCTTAACCCCTTCACAGTTCAACAATTTATGGTGCTTGCCCAACTTTTTGCCCCACCGCTTCAAATAGCACTAAACTCCGCTTTTGCAAAAAGGACGGCAAATATATCCGAATAGATGATAAATAAAAACATTCCATTTTAAGATTGTAAACGGACAACCAAAACTTAACATTGACCATCTATATCTTGGTATTTGATTTTTTTTACTTTTACCCACCTAAATCTAAAAATAATGAACAAAGTTTACCAAAAGCTTTATCTGATTTTTGCGCTTTTTATATCTGTAGACCAGCTGTTTGCTCAAACATTTACAGATGGGCCTATTCAATTGCAGGTTCGGTTGCGCGATGTTAGTGTAGGATATAATGAAACGGATGCCTCTTTGCTGGGTGTTGGGTTTGGTCCTGATGAACCAATCGTTCATTTTTGGGGGCAGGATGCGGCTAACATAAGTGGTTTAGGATGGCAGGGAGGATCTTGCCATATTTTTAGTATGGGTACCGGAGGTTCGGTAGGATTGCCGGGTATTACCCCTGGACCTATCAATGAAACGCTTTTCAATTTTACTTATACTACAGCTACCGTTCCGCAGTTTTATCAACTAAAGGCCGAAAATTTTGAAGATGATAATCCGTCTGATGCGTTGCTTGGCTTTTGTTCTAATGGACAAACATGCGATTTCAATGCCTCTCAGTGTTGCGGTCTTCCAATATTTGGTGTGTGTATCGGGTTGAATGAAGGTGATGACAAACGTTGCACCGGTGCAACGTTTGCAACTTCACTACCTTATCGCAATGGACCACCTTGCCAGTGGTTTGATCAGGGGTTTATTACGGGCAACTGCGCCAACGACTGGAAACCGGGTATTGAAACTTATTGGAGATATACCAAAGGAACGTCATGTGTGGATGCTATTGATTTGGGAACTATCAATACAGGCGGCACACTCACTCATTTTAACAGCAATGAGTGTTACACAAATACTCATGCGGCATCTCCGGGCAATGATGTTTGGTATAAGTTTACTGCCAACGGCTCTATAGGAATTACCGCTTCGCTTTGCGGAATTCAAGGTGCTCAGTTTGACAGCTACTTATATTTGTATAGCGCCTGCAATCAAGTGGTGGCGGATACTTCTAATGATGATGGATGCGGCACTCAATCAACGCTTGCTTATTCTATTTGTCAGCCGGGTGATTATTATTTAGTAGTAGATGGAAAGGCAGCAAGTGATTTTGGAACCTTCACAATTAGTGTTTCAGATAATCCAAATTTTGTTTTTGCTGTAAATCCGGTTAAACAAGATGTTTCATGTTTTGGTGGAAGTGATGGACAAATTACAGCTAATGTTCAGGGTGGTCTTCCTCCTTATACTTATGCATGGACTCCTTCTACACTTGGAACCGGACCTTCTGTTTCGGGACTCAGCGGTGGAACTTACAGTGTTACTGTTACAGATTCGAAAGGATGCAATGCCTCTGCTACCATTCAAATAAACGTGCCCACTCAAATGACTGCTATTGCAACAGGAACTCCGGTTAGCTGTGGGGGTGCTTGTGATGGCTCGGCTACGGTAACTGCTCAAAACGGAACACCTCCGTATTCTTACGCATGGAATTCTCTTCCTCCTCAACA
>JBKJJB010000066.1:0-10016 GCA_046598235.1 Chitinophagales bacterium | reverse complement strand
AATTACTTTATAAGTGAGTTTATTCCTGTAGCCGAACGGAATTGTTTTATCAAAAGAAAACGCGGCTGCCTTACCCTCTACTTTTGTTTCGTTGTAATTCTTCAGTTGTTCGAATGTTTGGGTTGTTGTATCTTTTAGCGAAGAGCCCGAAACACCCAATATAATGGGTCGTTGGTTTGGTGGAAGCGACTGAACAGTTCGCAAGGCAAGCATGGTTGCTGCTTTATGATGCGCGTGTGTTTCGGGAACGGGCAGCAGGCAGAAAACAAAATCATACTTCGTATTCGTCATTATTTCTTTCAGTCTTGTAGTTACCCAACTAACATTCCAGGTGGTATCGAGTGGTTCGTGTTCATCTAATCCATAATGCGCATCTTTCTGGTCAAGGAAGAAAATATTATTCATGCCGATAATTTTTCCGGCATTGATGAGTTCCTGCTTACGAATGCGGGGAAGATTTTCTCTTCCTGTTTTTTCATCGGTTAACTCCAATCCATAATATGCTTCTGCCAATGTCGAATATTTGTATCCTCCTTCTCCATTTGTAATTACACATTGATCAGCCACTCCATCCAGTTCGTGAGTTATTTTATAAATAGTTGCCGCCATGGCAGTTTCATCATCGGGGTGAGCAGTAACCACTAATACTTTGGGCCCTGTTTTGGTTTGCGCGAAACTTGAAAAAGCAAGAAACAAAAAGAGTATTGGAATTAAATATTTTTTCATAACACGAACTAAACTAAGAATGCCCGAACCACATAGGTACATAGAAACATAGTTTAATGTGCTATGTATTTCTGTGTTTCTATGTACCTATGTGGTTTAATATTTTTCATGAACAAACTTATTCGAGGGTTAAGTTTAAGGCAGGCGGTAGCTGTGAATACTATTGACATGGTGGGCATCGGACCCTTCATTACTATTCCGTTTATTATAGGGGCAATGAACGGACCCCAGTGCATTCTCGCATGGGTGTTGGGGGCTGTTCTTTCTTTTGCCGATGGCTCGGTGTGGGCAGAGCTGGGCGCGAAGTGGCCCATGGCGGGAGGTAGTTATAATTTTCTTCAAAATCTTTACGGAAAAAAGAAATGGGGGCGGTTTTTATCGTTTCTCTACATCTGGCAAACTATTATTCAGGCACCTTTAGTAGTTGCATCGGGGGCAATCGGATTTGCCCAGTATCTTACTTTTCTTGTTCCTCTTACAAGTATTGAGCAAAAAGCTGTTTCTGGAGGATTGGTAATTCTAATTACTGCATTGCTCTATCGCAAGATTACAGAGATAGGAAAAATATCGGTACTGATGGGCATGATAGTGGGCGGCACAATTCTGTGGTTGATAGTAAGTGCCGTGCCGCATTTTAATCCATCACTGGCATTTACTTATGCGCCTGATGCTTTTGACCTTACTCCGGTTTTCTTTTTCGGATTGGGGCAGGCAAGTATCAAAACAGTTTATTCCTTTCTTGGATATTATAATGTGTGTCATTTAGGGGGAGAAATTAAAGAGCCTGAGCGAAATATTCCGCGAAGCATATTTATTTCTATAACCATTATTGCGGTACTGTATCTGCTCATGCAGATTTCTATACTCGGAGTTATCCCGTGGCAGGAGGCAAAGGATTCTCCCTTTATTGTAAGTCTTTATTTCGAGAGGATTTACGGACATGCCACTGCGCAGGCAGCAACTGCGCTTGTTTTATTCATAGCCATCACATCTTTGTTTGCTGTGTTACTTGGCTACTCTCGTGTGCCGTATGCAGCAGCTGTGGATGGTAATTTCTTTTCAGCATTCGGAAAGCTGCATCCAACAAAACATTTTCCTCATGTGAGTTTATTAATTCTTGCGGGCGTTGCGTTTGTATTCAGTATGCTGTTTAAAATGAAGGAAGTAATTACTGCCATTATCATTATGCGCATCATTGTTCAGTTCATCGGGCAGAGCGTGGGTATTGTTTTATACCATCAAAAACACCTCACCCCCAACCCCTCTCCAAAAGAGAGGGGAGAAAATATATTTCCTTACCGCATGTGGATGTATCCGTTGCCGGCTATTGTGGGAATTATCGTATGGGCTTTTATTTTCTTTTCGGCAGAATGGATTTATATAGCGGGAGCGGTGGCAGTAATTGCAGTCGGATGCGTTGTATATGCGGTTAAAGAATTACTTCGACCACGTTCTACATAAAAAAACGGGACAGCGTTTCCCACACTATCCCGTTCATACTCACGGCTGTTAACCATCACCACAATGCAGCCGCTTTCTTTATCAACCAAAAAACCATGAAATCAAATTCGCGCCTTTGATAAGCAGAGTAATGCTATTTACGTGCCGCGTAGATAATCGGACTGTGAAGAATAGTTAAGCAGGACGATGTGGCAGATACAGTACATAAAAAAACGGGGAGTGTTACCCACACTACCCCGTTCCATACTCACGGCAGTAAACCATCACCACAATGTCTGCCGCTTTCTTTTTTTAAAACACACCTAAACCCATGATGTCAGAAATCGGACTCTGACTACAAGTATAACGCTATATACGTGCCATTAGTTTAAACAGATTGCAAAGAAAAGTTAAGAAAAGGAAAAAATATTTCACCTTAATCCAAAGTGCCTCTAAAATCAATAAGTGAGCGTTGCCAATACGATGGATATGCGGCTTGTGGTGAGAAGATTGCCGCAGACCGGGTATTAACCTGTTGGCGGAGTTATTTCTTTAGGTAAATGATGCTTGTGCCTTGTTTTCTATGGAATGTTGGAATAATGGATGGTTGAAAAAACAAGGGTATGCTGTTTTCCATCATTCCAATCATCCATTATTCCAGTGAATGTTTAATAAGAAGCTATTTGCTCGATTAAATCAATACATTAACTCCGCCAACGGGTGGTATTATTTAGTACCCGATACAATAAAGCAGGCATACGAAGCAAAAAACTTATCGTCTTTCAAATCCTGTTTCAGCACTTGCCACCATTCAGAGATTTCACTGGCAGTAAACACCCCTTCGGACACTCCTGTCTGCAACACCCCCTCACAAATCTTTTTGGTAACATCGAGGTGCTTGTCGGTATAGCTGAAGGGTTTTACTTTTACATCGGCAAAGCCGTAGTCTTTAAAATAATGAAACAACTCGCCACCTACGCGCCCGTTGGGGAAGCTGTCAGAAACATAGCGCACAATTTTACGGGTAAGTGCTTTATCGGTATGGGCAATCATCATGGCATCCCAGTCGGTGTCGAAAATTACTAACCTGCCTCCCGGCTTCAGCAGGCGTTTAAATTCGGTAAAGGCAGCAGCGGTATCTTTTATATACATCAACACCCTTTCGGTGCGCAGACAGTCGAACGACTCATTGGCAAAGGGTTGATGAACAGCATCTGCCACCATAAAGCGCAACGGCAGACCCGAAGAGGCGGTGCTGTTTTGTGCTATATCAATCATAGCGGTGCTTAAATCGGTGCCTGTAACCATACCCGCTTTGCCCACAAGTACTGCCATCTCTTTTGCCTGCACGCCAATGCCGCAGCCGATGTCGAGCACCTGATCGCCTTCATGAATATCGAGCAGTGCCGTTTGTATCTCGAAGCTTTCGCGCACATGGGGCTGTTTGCTTACACCCTCTAAAAAGTTTTTCAGGAATTCAGCTTGCGTATCAGCATTTTGAAATCCGCGGATGATATCTTGGTTTTGCATTAAAGCAAAAGAATGTTTTTTTAAACAACCGCAAGTAAGTTTTTATAGTTGTTGCCTTAAAACAGGAGAAATTTATTTCTTCTTTTTACCGGATACCTTTTTCACTTCTTATATTTTTCAATGTGACTCTTCGGCCGATGTAACCCAAGTGTAAAAGAAGTGCGCTGTCACCCCGAACTTGTTTCGGGGTCTCATTGGTGGTTGGGATGCTGAAACAAGTTCAGCATGACCTAATCCTATTTAGGTTGCGCCAACCGGAGAGTCACATTATTTTTTCAAAATCTCTACTCTCCAGTTACTCATGGTTGCATTCGGATTAAACACATTAAGGTACGGGCGTGCCACCGCATCAAAACCTGCCGAGCCGGCTACCACCTGAGTAATATCGTTGGGCGGAACATAGGTAATTGGACTCATGGGACCCGGAGTACCCGTTGTTGAATCGCTGAAATAGAACATCAGCTGACCTGCCGACCCCTCGTTGCCCAACTCTAAACCCGAATCGGCTGCAATAGCACCTGCCGAAAAAGGAATATTCGTTTGCGCGTTCATAGGCACTGTACCTGTTTTAATCTGCGCGGCTCCGCCTCCGCTGGTATCGTCAATAGCGCGGGCGGTGCGGTATAATCCAAACAGATTGGCATCTATAGCTTCAAACGTAAGCATATATATATCCAGTGTATCCAGCAACAAATCGGTTGCGCTCATCATCTCTTCCAATGCCAAAACCGAAACTGTTTTTTCGCCCCGCTTCTCCTGCGGCAGCTGAATCACCGCAAAGTAGGCAGCCAGTTTACTATTCAGCGCGGTTACATCCGCAGGTCCGCTGTTAAAATCACTCAGATTTGCCTGCACAGGCAGCGCCTTCGAGTGCAAATACTTTGCCTTTACATACAAATCGGTGTCGCGCATAGTATCCAGTTCGCTCTTATTATAATCTGCCAGTTTTATTCCGCCCGTATTATTTATACTTAAAAAATAAGCAGCCGTAGCGCGGCTCACTTTCAGGGTAATGGCTTCCAGGTCGGTGCGCTCCTGCGCCTTTTCGGTAGTAAAACCCGTGGTGTCGCTGGTAGCAAGACCCGCGGCATCGGTAATATTCTGAATAGCCGCATCCAATTCGATTTTAATACCTGCTATCTGAGTTACCGATACCAAACCGCCTGCATGGTTGCCCAAAAAATCAGCTGTTTTAATATACATACTCAGTTTGTTCTCTTGTGTGTCGGTCATGATGTTTAATTTATAAGTGATTAAAAATTTGAATCTGACTCTCTGCTGAATGAATGCTCTCTTTACTAAAAGTTATGTCATCCTGAGTTTTGGCTTTGCAAAACGAAGGAACTTGTATTAAATACAAGATGCTTCACTTCGGAAACCTACGTTCAGCATGACAACACTCCTGCTTTGTTTAGGTTGCTATTCATCGGATGTTCCTGTTTGTTGCTGCAAACAAAAGCGCAGTGCCGTGCATTTGCAATAGATAAACACCTGCACCAAACACGTTTGCGGTTGGTTTGTGCAACTGTGCGGTCATAATATGTTGCCCTGCGGTAGTTTTATTTTTTTCAGCGGAAGGTTTCTGTATGTCAGCGGTATTTTTATTCCGTGTAGCGGTCATTTTCTATTTACCATCGGTTGGTTTATCGTATCAAGCGGTCGTTTTTTAAAGTTATGCGGTCATTTTCTTTTTCCAATTACAATCCGCTGCTATAGATTTATCACATCAATACATTTTATAACCTAAACCCCTATTGTTATGATTAATTTTAATGTACGCGGTGTGCTTTTACTTAAAGGAGTAGATAACCCCATTGCCTGGCTTACAAAAAGAGGAATAACAAAAGACCTTGCCGAAGATATTGTAAACGGAAAAAAGAAACAGCTACCCTACCGCATTCTCGAAATGCTCTGCTACGAGCTTATGCTGCTGCCCAACGATGTTTTTATATGGATGCACGATGCCAAACACCCGCGCAAAAAAGACCATCCCCTCGAAGAAATACACAGCGAACTCGTACTGCCTAACCTGCAATACTTAGCTCAAAAGCTGGATGTAAAAGACCTGCGCAAAGTAGAGGAATATATGAAACAGCTATGGGAACAATCTACCTCCGACCGTCAAAAAAGAATTGAAGAGAAGAAGCTGAGAGGGAAGAAGTGAGGGATTATTTCACGGGGAACATCTTCAAATCACCCAATTGAAATTTTAGTTTAAGTTCAATTAATTCTGTTTTAGCATCACTACCTTTTACACAAGTAAAATGAAAAGTTGTTCTATCAATCAGAAAATAAATGAACTCTTCTAGGTTGTATACTATTATGCAAATTGGTTGGCGTTTAGTCCAAAGCATAATGGAATAGCTTTGATAAAAGTTTGGGCTGATAACTCTATGCCTTAAAAACCCTAAGGCAGTGAACGCAACAAAGCGTTTCAATTTGTATTCGTAGAAAGGCTGTTTTTTACTAAGATCAAAATCCATTGGATTATTTTTCTTAAGCCAATCAATAACTTGATGATATGTTTTCTTATACGGTTTGCACTTTTCGGGCATCATACTTTCTAAAATTTGGAAGGCATAAGAATCTACATAAATAAGATTCTCTCTCATCCATGCCGCAACCAAATCTTTCTTTCTAAGATTCTCTTTTACGCCTCTAGGATAAAACAATAACGGTTCCCCAAAATTTAAAAACTCAGTTGCGTGAGTATGGAAACATCCTTGAGGTAAGTCTTGAATGGTTGTGATGTGTGTTTCGTTGAAATCGAATACGAGGGCTTTTGTTTTCATGGCTTTTTGAAAACAAAAATCGCCACATTTTTTGGCAGCCACAACCGCTTTTAAGACACGTTGTTAATTTATTTCAGCAAAAACCTCATTGTGCTTAAGAAGAAATTTTTCGTCAGGTAGAAATTTCTGCGGGAGCTTAATTTCTTGTTCTTCAAATTGTAGAAAGTTTTGTTGGACAATTTTATTCTTCGATTCCGACTTTAACTTTTTAGACAACTTCAATTTGAAATTTGGCGTAATAGTAATAAGGTATTTATCAAAAGCTTTATCGTGCAAAGCGTTTAAGCAAAGTCCATTTCTCGGATTCAATCGATTTTCTGCATCCTCAGCCCAAGGGATAATATGACTTGCCACAAGCAAGTCAGTATTTTTTATTCCAGTAACACAACAAGTAAAATTGTATGAAGCCAAAACCATTGAACGGAAAAAAGATTGATTAACTCTTGTCTTAACTAACCGTTCCCTTTCTTTTCCTTCTTTAATTTCTACATCGCTTAAATCAATTAGCTGTTCCAAACTTTTCTTCTCAAATTGTGCACGAAGCCTTTCACTTTCAAATGTTCGTTCTTCCCAGTTTCCATAAAATTCGTTCCAAATTTCTTTATCAAGTTTCCCTGCATTAGTTAACCCTCCAACCCCTCTTGCTTTTAAACTTGGGTCAAAACTTCCAAAGTTTCCCAACTTAAAGGAAATAGAACTTGGTGTTCTTCCAATTAAATTGGCAAGATGAATTACTTCAGGGTTACTTTTATTTATCTTGCCGAAAGGTATTTTGCAATAAAGGTTAATAGCTAAGATTAGTTCCTCGCGTGTCCAGTTTCGTCTTTCCACTTTTAATTTGCTTGGAAGTAAAAGTAGAATTTTCTCTTAATGCGGCTCATATTATAACTTCTCTGCTATTTGGTATGTACATCAGCCATGCGCCACAATATAAAACAGAAAGAATATTTTTGAGCCCTCCATGCCCATTACTTTCCATACTGCCGATATAAAGTTCTCGCTTAAGCAAAAAAAGCAGTTGAAGGAATTTATTGCCTTTCAACTCCATCATTCCCTGCCCGTCCGGCAGGCGGGCAATATTCCATCCTTCCAATTATCCATTGTTTTCTGTTCCGATGAATACCTGCGCGCTATAAACAAGCGGTTTCTAAACCACGATTACTACACCGACATCATCACCTTTCCGCTTTCGGACGATAAAAAACATATAGAAGCAGAAATATATATATCCATTGAGCGTGTAGAAGAGAACGCCAAAAAGTATAAAGTGAAAAGTGAAAAGCTAAAAGGAAATTCAAAGCGTGGCGGTTCCCCCTTCGGGGGTCAGGGGGCTGAGTTGCACCGCGTTATGTTTCACGGAGTGTTGCATTTGCTGGGATATAAAGACAAAACCAAGGCACAAAAAGCCGAAATGAGGAAGATGGAAGATAAGTGGCTGAAAGAGTTTGCAGGTTTTAGGAGTTAGGAGTTAGGAAAAGCAAGTAAAACCAACACAACTATTTGATAATCAGCAAAAAACAAATTGTTCCACATGGAACATACTACTAATTCCTATTTCCTAAAGCCTTCAATCTGTTATGTATGTTCCACGTAGAACAATGCCCGATTACACCATTAACGATTAACTATTAACCATTACCTATATTCGCGCCATGTTTAAAGAATACGATGTAATAGTAGTAGGTGCCGGTCACGCTGGCTGCGAGGCTGCGGCTGCGGCTGCCAACATGGGCAGCAGTGTGCTGCTGGTTACTATGAACATGCAAACCATTGCCCAAATGAGCTGCAACCCTGCTATGGGTGGCATAGCCAAAGGGCAGATAGTAAGGGAGATTGATGCAATGGGTGGCTATTCGGGCATAGTAAGCGATAAGAGCATGGTGCAGTTTCGTATGCTTAACCGAAGCAAAGGACCAGCTATGTGGAGCCCCCGCACCCAGAACGACCGAATGATGTTTGCAAGTGTGTGGAGAAGCATGTTGGAAGAGACCAAAAATGTGGATTTCTGGCAGGATATGGTTGGCGGACTGTTAGTAAAGGGCGGAAGAGTGTGCGGAATACGCACTTCAATGGGGATAGAGATACCCGGCAAATCGGTAGTTTTAACCAACGGAACCTTCCTGAACGGACTTATTCATATAGGCGAAAAGAACTTTGGAGGAGGCAGAGCCGGGGAAAAAGCGGCACATGGCATTACCGAGCAATTGGTGGAACTTGGCTTTGAAGCAGGAAGAATGAAAACGGGAACTCCACCACGCTTAGACGGCAGAAGTTTGGACTATACAAAGATGGAGGAGCAGTTCGGGGATGAAGAAGTAAGCGGCTTTTCTTTCAAGAAAGGAATGAATCCGTTTGCGGCTGTTCCTCCCCTCTCCATCGGAGAGGAGGGGTCGGGGGTGAGGTCACAACTCTCCTGCCACATCACCTACACCAACCAAAAAGTTCACGACATCCTGCGCACGGGCTTCGACAAAAGCCCTATGTTCAGCGGCAGAATAAAAGGTCTTGGTCCGCGTTATTGTCCCTCGGTAGAAGATAAGATTGACCGCTTTGCCGATAAGGAAAGGCATCAGTTGTTTGTAGAACCCGAAGGATGGAATACGGTGGAGATCTATGTAAACGGGTTCTCTACTTCACTGCCCGAGGATGTTCAATACAAGGCTTTGAAAGAAGTTCCGGGTTTTGAGAATATGAAGATGTTCCGCCCCGGCTATGCTATAGAGTATGATTATTTTCCGCCTACGCAATTAGATTTAACCCTCGAAACCAAGTTAGTGAAGAACCTCTTTTTTGCAGGGCAGATTAACGGCACCACGGGCTATGAAGAAGCCGCCTGTCAGGGATTGATGGCGGGTATTAACGCTCACAAGGCTGCCAAAGAGGAAGAGCCGGTAATTTTAAAGCGCTCCGATGCGTATATCGGGGTGTTGGTAGATGACCTTATAAATAAAGGAACTGAAGAGCCTTACCGTATGTTTACAAGTCGGGCGGAGTTCCGTATTCTGCTGCGTCAGGATAATGCAGATTTACGCTTGACTGAGCTAGGATATAGTCTTGGATTGGCTGATGAAGAAAGATTAATGAGAGTTAGAGAAAAGAAAGAAGCACTAAAAGAAATTCGTAAGTTCTTTGCCGAATATGGTGCTGCTCCAGAAAAAATAAATGCTGCGCTTGAAGAAGCGGGAACTCCCGGACTTAGCTATAAGTCTAAATTAGATAAAGTACTCATGCGCCCCCAAATAGGGATAAAAGAGCTTCGCAATGGTCTGGAAGAGGTAGATGACTTTCTCTCTAAATACGATAGAGAGTTTATTGAATCGGCAGAAATTGAGATGAAATATGAGGCGTACATTCAAAAAGAAATGGAACTGGTGCAGAAAATGGGAAAGCTGGAAGACATAAACCTACAACCCGATTATGATTACAGCAAATTGAAGTCGTTAAGTATAGAAGCAAGGCAAAAATTATCTAAAATAAAACCTACTTCCTTAGGGCAGGCAAGCCGTATCAGCGGGGTTTCCCCTGCCG
>JBKJJB010000053.1:0-3710 GCA_046598235.1 Chitinophagales bacterium | reverse complement strand
ACATTCAAATACCATCTTTCAAAATAACTTTTAGCTTCTTCAAAAGAATTGCATTCATAAAGTTCAAGAAAATTTTCTCTCATCTTCCAGGCTTTAGCAGTACGGGTATTGGATTGATTAATCAGTTCAAATTTTGCGCGTTGCTTTTCGTTCATTGTATCGAAGCGTTTCAACATCACATATCTGCTTCGTTTCAGAATCGGTTGTTCTAACACTTCCCGCCTTCGGGTTTCATCGATGGCATCGGTGAGGAATTTAACTACGTGAAACTTATCGTGTACCAACCTGGCATTGCTACAGTTTTTTTTAGCGCATTGCTGTATTGAGCCAGCATATCACAACAGGTTCTTTTTACCATGTCAAGTTGGTCTTTGGTAAATACTTTTGTCAACAAGGCAGTAGCTGCTTCTTCGGTACGATTGCGGGTAATATCCAACACCCTACCGTTGGCGGCATCGGTGAGTACGGTGATATATCGCTGTCCTTTACCGTAATTTTTTTCATCAATACTCAGAGATTCTACGGGATGTTTTGTCAGGTCGCGCCTGTGTAATCCGCGGGCCACAGACCGATGCATAATACCGCACAACTTATCATCACTGATGCGCATCAAGGTCGCTGCCGATTTTTGACAATGGGTCTTTTGGAAACTGACGATGCATCTGTTCTCAAACTTTTTCGTGTGGCTGATGCCGGAATCTGCCCAATCAACCGGTATCTGATGATATTCCCCTAAACTGTTTTTAACTCGTGGCAGTTTGCAACAAATCCATGTTTCATATTCCATCGTATCCAGATGGCGCCAACTGCGTTCTCGCCTGTCATAGATTTTACATATCTCTCCTGTTTGAAGACACACGCCCTCCTCACTCAAATAGTCGATATGAACTTCTATCCGCTGATTGCCTTCGTCTATTTTAACTTCTACTACCTGCCACGGGATTGGCAGCTTGAGCATCTGCTCAAAGATTTTTTTGCCGTCTATCATCTTGTAATAGTACGCCAATTAGACCTGTTCTCACACGATTAACGACAGAACCATTAAGAGGAGCTAATTTTGATGAATTAACTACCACTTAAGCAAGTACGCAAATATCAGCGGAGCCACAATAGTGGCATCACTCTCCACAATAAACTTAGGTGTATTAATGTCGAGTTTGCCCCAGGTAATTTTTTCGTTGGGTACTGCGCCTGAGTAAGAACCGTAAGAAGTAGTAGAGTCAGAAATTTGGCAGAAATAACTCCAGAAAGGAACATCGGTCCATTCCAAATCCTGATACATCATAGGAACTACGCAAATAGGAAAATCGCCCGCAATGCCTCCGCCAATCTGAAAGAAACCAACTCCTTTGCCTGCGCTATTCTTGCGATACCAGTCAGAAAGCCAAACCATATATTCAATTCCTCCGCGAATGGTGGTGGCTTTCAAATCGCCTTTAATGCAATACGAAGCAAAGATGTTTCCCATCGTGCTATCCTCCCAACCCGGACAAATAATAGGAAGGTTTTTCTCTGCAGCTGCAATCATCCAGCTATTCTTCGGATCAATTTCGTAATACTGTTTCAGCACTCCGCTCAAAATCATTTTATACATAAACTCATGCGGCAGGTATCGCTCGCCTTTGGTGTCGGCATCTTTCCACAATTCATAAATATGTTTCTGCAATCTGCGGAATGCTTCTTCTTCGGGAATGCAGGTTTCGGTCACGCGGTTGAAACCCTGCTCCAGCAAATCCCATTCCTCTTTTGGAGAAAGGTCTCGGTAGTTAGACACGCGCTTGTAATGCGAATGCGCAACAAGGTTCATCAAATCTTCTTCGAGATTAGCACCGGTGCATGAAATAATCTGTACCTTATCCTGCCGAATCATTTCGGCAAGAGAGATTCCCAACTCGGCTGTACTCATCGCTCCTGCAAGGGTTATCATCATTTTTCCGCCTTCGGCAAGGTGGGTTTCGTAGCCTTTAGCAGCATCTACTAACGCTGCAGAATTGAAATGACGGTAATGATGGGTGATGAAATCGCGGATGGGAGTTGCCATGATGAGGAGTTAATGGTTATTATTTAATCGTTAGTAGTAAATAAAAGCGTGGCGAAAATAAAAACTTCCGAAGGTTATGAAACAGCAATGTGTAATTTCGAACGGTGAAACCGATACGCAACATTCGTTTACTGCTTTTTGTTTTAATATGCAGTTCTTGTCATTCGCAATCTTCAAAAAAATCTGATATGCACGAACACACTAATGAGTTGATTCACGAAACCAGTCCATATCTTTTGCAACACGCACACAACCCTGTTGATTGGCGTGCATGGAATGAAGCATCGTGGAAGAAGGCGAGAGATGAAAATAAATTAGTGATTATCTCTATTGGTTATTCGGCTTGCCATTGGTGCCATGTAATGGAGCATGAAAGTTTTGAAGATACTGGCGTGGCGAAAATTATGAACGACAACTTCATCTGCATAAAAGTAGATAGAGAAGAGCGCCCCGATGTTGACCAAATATACATGGATGCAGTGCAACTCATCAGCGGTAGAGGTGGCTGGCCACTGAATGCAATTGCAATTCCCGATGGAAGACCTGTTTATGCAGGTACTTACTTTCCGAGAGAAAACTGGAAACAAGTGCTCAACTACTTTGTTGATTACTGGAAGAACCACAGAGAGGAAGCGATAAAACGTGCGGAGGAAATTACGAATGGTATCAAGCAAATGGATACTATTCCAATTCAGAATTCAGAATTCAGAATTCAGAATTCAGATAGAGAAAGTGTTTTTAAAAAGATTGATTCAACTTGGGATTATGAGAAAGGGGGAAGAAGAGGAGCCCCCAAGTTTCCAATGCCAGTGAACATGCAATATATGCTCCGCAATTATTTCTTTACCAAGAATGAGAAAGCACTGAAAGCTGTAAAAGTTACACTCGATAACATGATGAACGGAGGAATCTACGATCAGGTGGGTGGTGGCTTTGCCAGATACAGCGTAGATGCCGAGTGGACAATTCCTCACTTCGAGAAAATGCTTTACGATAACGCACAGTTGGTTTCGCTGTATTCCGAAGCTTATCAGACAACAAAGAATGAACGCTACAAAGAAACTGTTTACGAAACTCTCGAGTTTATTGAACGTGAACTGAATGATGCCAGCGGAGGCTTCCACTCCGCCCTCGATGCCGACAGCGAAGGAGAAGAAGGAAAGTTTTATGTGTGGGATGCAGAAGAACTAAAGAAGATTCTTGGAAAAGATTTTGAAGAATTCAAAACGGTATTTAATGTAACGCCTAACTTCGAAGGCAAAATAAATCTTACAAGACAACAGACGGCAGACAACAGACAACAGAAGATACAAGGATGGAAAAAGGTATTGCTCACTGAGCGGAGCAAACGTGTTCGCCCCGGTTTAGATGATAAAGTTCTTACTGCATGGAATGCTTTAATGCTGAAAGGTTATTGCGATGCCTATAAAGCATTTGGCGAAAAGAAGTTTCTTGACAGAGGACTGATGTGCGCTGAGTTCCTGAAAACAAAAATGGTTCAACCCGATTTCAGCATCAAAAGAAATTTCAAGAACGGGCGGGTGACCATTAATGGCTTTTTAGATGATTACAGTTTTACCTGTGAAGCTTTTGTCGCTTTGTATGAAGTAACCTTAGATGAACAATGGCTGGTGCTTGCAAAAAATATCACTGACCTTGTAATTCAGCA
>JBKJJB010000027.1:0-4867 GCA_046598235.1 Chitinophagales bacterium | reverse complement strand
TGTTTTGATTGTCGCATGCAAAGGTCTTGGCATCCGGCATTAAAGCGTTACACATTTCATGAAAAGTGTTATATCTTTTACGCATTCAGCCATTTTTCTGATTTTATTGTAGACTTGCTTATCAATTAAAAAATAGAAATGATCTTACACATCAAATACATGGTTTCGAATTGTTGCCGTGAAACGGTGAAGGCACAATTGAATAAAGTCGGGTTACATTATACATCACTGGAGTTGGGGCAGGTGGAGTTTAGAGAAAATATTACTGAAGAACAACGCAAAGAACTTAAAATTGCTTTACGCAAGAATGGGTTTGAGCTAATGGATGACCAAAAGGCTATATTGATTGAAAAAGTTAAAAATGTAGTTATTGCAATGGTTCAGGGAACCGATGAACATCCTACCGTGAATTACTCGGAACACATCAGCAAGGAACTGGATTATGATTACACCTACCTGTCTAACTTATTTTCAGAAGTAACCGGCACTACCATTGTCAATTATATTATAGCCCATAAAGTGGAAAAGATAAAGGAACTGCTTTTGTATAACGAGCTTACACTTACCGAAATATCCTACCAGTTGAGCTACAGCAGTGTGGCGCATTTATCTGCGCAGTTTAAGAAAGTAACCGGTTTAACTCCCACTTACTATAAGCAACTTAGGCATAAGAAGCGCATCGCTCTTGAGGATGTAGGAGAGATCGAATAATTTAGGTAAAGCGCCAAACGCTACCGAATCATACTTACCGTGATGGTATTATTTTTTTCACTGTAAGCAAACTTGCAATCCTTAAAAGCCGGGGCTTTTACTTTGGGTTTATAGTTGTTTGAAAAGCCGAAGCCTTCGGTTGGCATGCCGATAAAATTCTTGTCTATTTCTCCGCTGCTGTTTTCATCCTGATAGGTAGCCAGTGCATACGTTCCGAATTTAAGGTCTGTTATTTCAGCACTATACTCTTTTCCGTTGGGCATGAACTTATATTCTTTCAACTGGCCTTTGGGAGACGGGAACTTACTTTTTACTCCGTACACACTCACGTATATCGGAGCGGTTGCCGATTCTAAATTTTTAAGAATAATGGTAAGCGGTTTTCGTTTTGCCACAGCTGCAACAGTATCCAGTGCATCCTCAACAAAGGTTGTATCGGTATCAAGTGCTGTTTCTTCAGTTTGAGTTTCCTCAGTTTTTGTTTCTTCTGCGGACTTGCAACGGCTGAGAGCAACGGTGATAGCAATCATTGCGATAGAGGCGAGTAGGACAGTTTTAGATGAATTTCTCATTTGTTTATTTATTTTTTTGAAGTGATGTTTCCTAGGAAACCTTTAATAGTGAAATCGAATTGCATTTTTACAGGATGCGGTGTTGTGTCGCCAAGCAAAAATCCCCAGGGCTTTAATGAATCTATGCGCTCGAAAATTAGTTTGGCAATGGCGGTGAGTGGAATGGCAAGAAACATACCTGGGATTCCCCACAAAGCACCTCCTGCATTAACAGCAATAACACAGATGAGGGCATTTAGTTTCACTTTAGATCCAACTATCTTGGGGACAATATAGTTGTTGTCTAAAAACTGTATGAATGAATAAAGCGCTAAAACATACAGCGCGTATACCGGTGGTTTAGTAAGCAAAGCAACCATCATAAATATTCCTACACCAATAAGTCCACCGATATACGGAATAACATTGAGCAGCGCTCCCATAATGCCCAACAGAATAGCGTAATCAATTTGAAGTATCAGCAATCCTATGGAATTTAGCACAGCTACAATCACAAATTCCGCAAACAGTCCGGCAAGGTAGCTTTGAATAACTGTTTTTGACTGACTTAGCATTTCGCTTACTCTGTTTGTGTTGTTTTCACCAAAAAGTTTATGGACAAACTCCACTAAGTGAGGCTGATAAAATAATATCATCAGTATATAAACCGGAGTGAGAACGGCACCCGCCAATATACCGCCCACAGTAGTAAGTGTAGAGCCTATGACAGAACTGCTGTTATTGATAAGCTCTAATTTCTCCTGGGTAACCCAGTTATTTATTTTCCGTACGCTTATATTGAAATAACCCGAAGCCCATATAACAGTCTGGCGAAGTAAGTTCTCAAATTTATCTGTTAGCTGCGGCCATGCTTCGCTTAGCAGGCTTGCCTGCGAAACTTTCAATGCAATAAGCCCGGCAGAAATAGACATTGCCAAGAGAAGAACAAGCGCAATGGATAGTGCCCGGTTTACATTTTTCCTCACCAAAAAATTTACCATCGGGCTAATGGCAATGGCAATGATGAGCGCGTAAATGAGTGGAAGAATAATATCCTGCGCTATGTAGAGTATATGGATAGAAACAGATAAGCCAATGATGATAAGTGATGCCTTAGCGTAAAAAGGAAATTGGCGAATCGTATTCATTTAATGCGTGCGAGTTACTTAGGTTTGTTAGAGGATGCAGCACGAATACCGCTATTAATAATGCTGAACAAACCCACCGCCACCGATTTTACTGCTTCCGGATTTTTTGCCACCACGTTTGCAATACCAAACTCTAAAACGGTTCCAAAAAGCTTTCTTAACGGACTATGTGATGCGCCTTGAAATACAACTTTGCTAACATAACCCACACCCAAACCAACACCTGCATTTAAAAGAGTATTTTTTACTTCAGTCGAAGCAGCCACTTCTTTAAAAGTGCTTTTAATAAGATTGATAGGCTTCATGCTTTCGTAGGCGGCATGAAATTGCTCTTTCAGTATTTTTTTTTCCAAGGCCTGTGTGCTTTCCAATTGCAGGATGGCAGCCCTAAGCTCGATTTCTGTATTTATATTTTTCTTTGCCACAATAATTGCAATTGAAGTTAATCAATAAAAAAGTTGCAAGCGGTCCAGTGACTAAGGCTGAAATTGACTTGCAATGTAAACCGCTTTTATAAAAGATAGTCAATCCTTTAGCAGTTTAATCTTTATAACCTGAATACTATAAGTCCTTTATCTGTTTCACTGAAGGGCTTGTGTAATAATTAAATTGCTTACCGGTTTTTTAATCCAGTTGTGAAGAAAAAAGTGAAGCACAATACCCGTCAGCAGATAAAAACCAGCCACAATAAAAAAACCGTAATACGATTTGCCCAATAATTCACCCAGCCATAACGCAATACCAATGTTCAACACCAGCGCAAACAGCGAAAGCATTAAAATCACACTCAACCGCCATATCAACTCAGTTACCACCACGGTGGTGGTCTGTAAGCCTTTCAGCTTGGCAAGCTCCAAAGTGGTTTTACCGTAAGCTTCAGTTTGCTCGTATAACTCCTCTAATAAGTCGTGTGGAGTTTCCATGTTTTTTCTTTTACCTGCTTACATTCTTTGATTACTCACATTGCTCACTTTCGCTTCGCCTTCTGCCGTATTAGCCTGTCCTTCTTCCGGCATCATGCGCACCGCTTCTTCTTTCATGGCTTCAAATTTCTTAGTAACCGTGCCGATAAATTCATTGAATTTTTCTTCCAGGTCTTCGGCATAGGCATCACCCTTTTCCGAAATCTTCTTGCGGGTTACCGAACCTTTATCCGGTGCAAATAAAATTCCCAAAGTAGCACCTACTGCCACACCTGCCAAAACACCTAATAATACTTTTCCTGAGCCCATGATGTTTATGTTTTTAGTTATGATTAAAATTAGATTACAAATATGAACTTCATATGCCGTGTAGTGTTATACAATTCCACAGAAGAGTTACATCATTCACACATTTAAAATATGTGAGCAGATTATTTTATACTATGTAAAAGAGCAATGCCAACCTCCGAAGAAAGTGGCATTGTTGATATATTGGTTTTGCGATGGAGTAAGTTATCTGAAACCAGAATTACTGTTTAAAGTAAGTTTCCCTTGTCTCTCCAAATCCTATTTCTGCCTTGCCATATATCTTTCTGCCCTGTCATATTTTCCTTTTGCCGTTCCATATTTCCCTTCTGTCATCCCATATTTCCCTTCTGCCGTCCTATATTTCTCTTCTGCCTTCTCCTAATTTCCTTCCACCCTTCCTTATTTAACATTCGCCTTGACATATTTTCCATTCATCTAACCATATTTTGTATTCGCCATGTCATATCCTTTCTTCATTTTCCGGTACTTCTTCTCCACCTTCAAATAATCTACCAGCACCTTTTTGTATTCATATGCTAAAGTCCCCTTTAAGCAATTTAGGAGTTATTTCTTCTCCTTTTCTAATGCCTTTTGCTCCTTGGCTTTCTGTTGCTCGGCATCGAGTTTCTCTGCTTCGGCATCCAGTTTCTTTTTGGCTTCGGCCTTGGCCTTTTTGGTGAAGTAGCCTTTGAGCAGGAAATTATGTTTGGCGGCTTCCATGTTTTCGTCTAAGCCCTTGGTGCTTTTTTTAAGGTTGAGCATGGTGGCGCTCAGGTTGTCGGCAATGGCAGAGTCCTGAATTAAACGCCCGATGGTGCCCTGTCCGCTGTTTACTTTCATCATCACTTCCGCCAGTTCCGCAGTAATAATTTCGGCATTGCCGGCAGTAACCGCCAGGCTTGCCATGATAACACCGGTCTCTATCGGCTCGTTGGAAGGGAGCAGTTGCCCTGCCTTGGCGATAGGCGCACTGTCGCTGCCATGCGAAATGGTGAGGAGTTTGTCACCAATAAGCCCATCGGCACCGATGGTGACCCAGCTATCGGTTTTGATAAACTCTTGTACGTTTTTGCGCACCAGCATCTCTACCCTCACTGTTGTATCGTTAGTGATGCTGATTTCGTCCACCGTGCCTACGCTGATGCCCGAGAAACGGATGTTGTTGCCCACCTGCAAGCCGCTGACATTTTGAAAATTGGCGGTGAGTTTGTAAACCGGGTTGAAC
>JBKJJB010000356.1:0-6857 GCA_046598235.1 Chitinophagales bacterium | reverse complement strand
CGTATTGTCTTTATTTAAATCTTCTTTATCGGGCAGATTGGTTTGCGCGGTAGTTTGAATACTGTTTGTATTTTGAATGGGTGAGTTTCCTTCCGTACCGCAGAAATCCATATAGCGGTTTATTACACTTGGCTCATTTGCATAAACAGTTTCATCTTTAAAATATTTGTAATCATCCGAAGAAGGGTCGGCATTCAGTTTATCTTTTGCTGCCTGATCCATCCACTGAATATTATTAAGGAAAGTTGCTTTGCGGGTTTTTTCTTCATCATTATTCATACCATCAAAACCAACATCCTGAATTACCCTTAAGCTCTCATCAAATTCGAAGGCATCTACCAATGGCGGCAATCTAGGAACAAAGCCCCATGTAGTAGAATCAAGTATACTTTTATCTGCATATATTCCATTCTCAAAGCCCATTCGCGAGTCGCGCAAAACATCTTCCGAAATGTTGCCCAGGTTGAAAAACAATTTCCCTCCCTGCGATGTGGTGTTGTAAATAAACGGGTCGAGCATCCAAAACTCGATAAACTCTACGTTGCTTGCTTCCAAGTCATTGTTATCAATGCTTCTCATTATTCCACCCCAACGCGATGCCGGAGATTTTAAACTTCCATCTGCGTTTACTCCTGCCGAAACACCCGGTGTTGGTGAAGCGTCTGCTTCGTAATTATAAGGTCCTCTTGCGGCAGGTTTATAGCTAAGGTCAAATGTGTAAAGGTTTTGGTCGAGTGTTTGGATGGGGCGATTAGGGAAAACTTCCTGAGTAGGCACTAAACGCACGTAGTGATTTCTGAGATTGGTAACCGGGTCGTTATTATTGTTAACTATATCGGGCGAAGTAGTTGTAGCAAAAAATGAATTGTCAATTCGATACCAGGCAATCTTTGCGCGGTTGTAACCATACGTGTTGTCGCTTATTCTGTTGCCTTCGGGAAACAAGGGAACACCATTCATGTCAACTGAATTGCGCGGGGTTGAGGCGAGTTTCCAACTGATAGCAGGTTGTCGCAAATCATATCCATTGCTCGTTCCTTCAAAGTCATCTACATATACCTGTCCGCCTTTGTCGCCTCCGTTAATTGCTTTTGAGTGACCGGGCTTTAAATACGCCATCTCACCATAAGTAGAAATGGTTGACATTTCTTTGGTAGAATAAATAGGAAGTTTGTCGAGTGCCTTGGTCAACCACGGGGCATTGGTTTCATACTTTACATCCAATCCCATAATGGTGTTCCTGATTGGGTCGTCACCAATATTTACTTTTTGTGAGAAAGGTCTTTCACTCAACTGCATAACGGTTCCGCCAATATTGAACTTGCTGCTGATTCGATAATCCAATCGCGTACCGTACATGGTGCGCACCTGCGTGGCAAACAGGTTGTTATTTTCAAAATCAACTTTTACCTGCTGACCCGAATTGAGAATGCCCGAATTGATAATAGTTACGCGACCTAGATTATAATCAACTGTATAATCGGAACCTTCGGTTAATCTTTGCCCGCCTGCTGTTACCACAACCGAACCGCGCGGCACATTACCTGCCCCCAGAGAAATTTCACGATTGTTGGAACCTCTGTATTGCCCTTTTATTACAAAGCGATTGAACTCGGGAAACTGCTGTGCGCGGAAACGCGTTGAGTCATACAATTGGTCATAAACGTACTGGTCAATTATATTACTTCCTGTTCCACATGCAGTAAATGCAGCCCGTAAATTATTTCCGAAAGGCTCCTTTACAGGAAAAATCAATCTTCCGTTTTGCGTAAGTATGGTAACTCCCTGAACAAAGTCGAACAAACCATCGGGTTGCGCATCGTTGTTCATGTTCAGTTTATCCAAATTCAAAACATTCAACAGCGGCTTTCCTTGCAAACAACCTTTTGGCATGTATCTCTTCATACCGCCACCCGGGTCGTTGTAATAAACATCCAATCGGAAATCTTCGTTGCTCACATTGTAAGCACCGAGCGAGTAGATATTTTTCATCATCAAATTCCAGATAGGAAGATTCACGCGCACCGAAGTTCCTTTCAATAATTTCAGATAAAGAACTTTTGAAGTTGAGTTAGAATCAGGCGGTACCTGGTTGCCAAATTCACCCACCTGAAAAACAGAACCGTTGTATTCGTACTGAAACGCTGCTGCTAATACTTCATTTGGATTTAACTGCGCATTCAAAGAAATATATCCAAGCTGGCGATTGAAGGTATATTCTGTTTCGTTCAATTTACGGGCATAAGTTTTTTCAAAATCCTGTCCTTGCGAAAGCAGAAATGTATTTTGTAAAGTACCCACCACATTATCTACGAAACGGTTCGCGGGGTTCGCTACCAAGTTGCCATACAAATTATTCACTTCGTTGCGCGGTCGCGAATCACCTCCCGATGTTTCAATGATGTGAATTGAATCATTCGGATGAGCTTCTCCCAAATCCATCAACCCTACTACATCACGAACGTTTTGTGTAGTTCCGTTACGGTTGGTCACCCACACTTCCATACGGATAATGTTTACTACCGACCTGATATTCGGTAACCCCGAAAGTGCATTATCAAAATTGTCGCGGAAATATTGCGCGAGGAAGAAGTGTTTGTTTTCTTCATACTGGTCGGAGCGAACTTCGAAGTTTTGTTTTTGTGCTCCGTTTTCTATTATCAAAGTTTCCTTCTTTGATTTTTGTTGCGATACAACGCTTGTCCATGTTAACCTTCCGAATTGCAACTGTGTTTTTAACCCGAACAAAGTCTGGCTTCCGGTTATTAATCTTGTTTGAAGGGGAAGACTAACGTTACCTGCTTCAATTACCTTGATTATGTCGTCTTCATCTCCCGTGTAACCGATTTTTACTTGGTTATCGAAATCAAATCCTGACTGTGTGTTATACTTTACGCCAAGTTGAAGTTTGTCTCCAATTTTTCCAATCACATTGATATTGATATTCATATCAAAATCAAACCCGCCTGTTTTACGATTGCGCTCAGGAATATTCGGGTTGGCAGTTCGCTGAGTATTGCCACCCAATGTCATTTCTACATTTCCCTGTGGTTTTATTTCAATTTTACTTCCGCCAAATAATTTATCGAAAAACTGTTTTTTCACCTGAATAGGCGGAATGAGGTTTTTATCCTCTACTAAGTTCACCGCGTTCTGCCGTTCCTTCCAATATGCTTCGCGTTCCTGTTTTTCGGTGTAGGAGAGGTACTCCCCATAAGTCATATACGTGGGTGGCTTCACATTCTGCCCTGCTACTTTTTCGGTAACCACATACATCCCTGTTTCCGGATCGTATTCTACTTTTTCTTCAATGGCAGGCGGATCTTTTAGATAGAAAGGGTCTTTCTGTTTATCGGTTACAAAATCGCCTTCGCGTTCTTTTATCGGATATTTTAACTCGGGAGAATCGGGAGCAGGAGAAGGAGCCGGTGCCGGGGTTTCTAAAAAACGGGTGCGAAAGCGAAAGTTACTATTGCCCGCATAAGCGACATACAAGACGCTGACACAGGAAAGTGCAATTACGCTACCGAATATTTTTTGTTTAACTCTCACTCGCTATCTCAAAAATTTATCTAGTACTATTTTTAACTATTCTGTCCTGCTGAGCTTGTCGAATCATCCCTTCCACAAGTTCAGGGTGACAGAAACCTATCACATCAATTTCAATGCTTCCTTTATCAATCCTTCTACACTCCAACTACTACTGCTTGCTTGCAACTTCACTAATACTTTATCAGCCGCTTGCTTATTGAATCCAAGTGCAAGGAGCGCAGATAACGCTTCCTCCTTCATTGTATTGTTTGGTGTTGGCATCAAAATGGCGTCCCCGGATATTTTACCAACCTTATCTTTCAATTCAAGAATGATGCGTTTTGCCGATTTGGGACCGATGCCTTTAATGCTTTGAATCATCGCTTCATTTTCTGTAAGAATTGCATTCTTAATTTCATCGGGTTTGAAAGAGGACAGCATCATTCGTGCCGTGGCAGCTCCTACGCCCGAAACAGAAATTAATTTCTCAAACAAATCTTTTTCCAAGTCCTCAAAAAATCCATACAAATCAAATCCCGACACAGATTGATTTTCGATTTTTACAACCAGCGAGGTATGCAGGCGGCAGGTTTCCAAATGCTGAATTTTTTCAAACGTATTCAGACTGATTTTCACCATATAACCAATACCTCCTGTTTCCAGAAAGATATGTGTTGGACTTTTAAATGTGACCTTCCCGCTGATGTACGCTATCATCTTGATTAGTTAGTAGTAAATAGCAAGCAGCGAGTAGTAACAGCCGATATGGCGCAACCAACCCGAACAAACGCTATCAACATAAGTCGCTAATGTAATTTTTCAAGAGTATAAAGGGGCGATAGGCGGGGTTGTTAGAGGGTTTGTTTATTAAGAATAGGTTGTTGAACTGTCTATTTAGCAAATTCAAATTGCATCAATTTTTCCGAAAAGGCAAGTAGCTTACTTTCCTGAAATTTATCGGCTAATAATTGGACACCTATCGGTAAGCCGCTTTTATCTTCCGCAAGTGGAAGCGAGATACCGGGAATACCTGTAAGATTTGCCAGTACTGTGTAAATATCTGCCAAGTACATCTCTACAGGATTGTCTGTTTTCTCGCCTAATTTAAACGCTGTAGTTGGCGAAGTTGGCATTAAGATAAAATCATACTCTTTGAAGATGGTGCGGATTTTTTCAGTCAAAATTCTTCTCACTTTTTGCGCCCTTGAGTAATAAGCATCATAATATCCTGAACTCAGAACAAACGTTCCAAGTATAATTCTGTTCTTTACCTCCTTACCGAAACCTTCGGTGCGCGAACGCTTATAAACAGTTTCCATTTCACTGGCATTCTTAGAACGATAGCCATAATGAACGCCATCAAATCTTGCCAAATTAGAAGATGCTTCTGCTGTGGTAAGTACGTAATAAGTTGGAACGAGATATTCGAGTAAATCAAATTCTATTTCATCTACCGTATGTCCGTCATTCTTCAAGTCACCAATAATATTTTCGAAAACAGATTTTACTTCTGTATTTAAACCTTCGCTGTTTAAGGTAGATGGGAAAACTGCGATGCGTGCTTTCTTCTCAAAATTCAACCCGGCAGAATAAGAAGGAGTTTTTTCAGATGAAGAAGTTGAATCGTAATTGTCTTTGCCGGAAATTACTTCCATAATCAGAGCAACATCTTCTACCGAATGTGCAAAAGGACCGATTTGGTCGAAGGAAGATGCATAGGCAATCAATCCCCAACGAGAAACTCGCCCATAAGTAGGCTTTAAACCAACAATGCCACAAAACGAAGCGGGTTGACGGATAGAACCACCGGTATCTGAACCGAGAGAAGCATGACACAAACCTGCCTGCACTGCTACAGCCGAACCACCTGATGAACCACCCGGAACGCGAGTGTTGTCTTGAGCATTCAGCACTTTGCCGTAAGCAGAGTTTTCATTGCTGGAACCCATTGCAAATTCATCGCAATTAGTTCTGCCAATGATAATGGCGTCTTCTGCAAGCAATCTTTCTACTACTGTTGAACTATAAAGTGAGGTAAACCCTTCCAAAATTTTTGAGCCCGCAGAAACTTTGTGCTGTTTGTAGCAGATATTGTCTTTGATAGCGATTACGCAACCGAATAAAAGCCCAGCCCCCAAACCACTCCCGATAGAATCGGGATAAACTCCGGGGGCTTTTGGGTTTTTGATTTTTGATTTAAGTTTTTCTAATTTTTTATCAAGTTGTTGCGCCCGTTCAATTGCTTCATCTGCATACACTTCAAGAAATGCATTCAGATGTTTATTGGCTTCAATACGCTTTAAGTAAGCGTTCACCAAGCTTTCGCAGCTTTGTGTGCCCTCTTTCAGGTCAACTTGAACTTGTTGTATGGTTTTATTCGACAAACCTGCCACTTCAATTCGGTTTAAAATTGATTATGAAAATTTGATAAACAATTTTGGAAGGTTTACGCTTTTTTTTCCTCAGAGGTTTCTTTAGAAGGTGCCGGTTTGTTTTTCATTCCGTCTTCTATTTCCTGTTTTATATTGGACTTTGCTGAGTTAAACTCTCTAACACCTTGTCCCAACCCGCGCATCAACTCAGGAATTTTTTTACCGCCAAACAAAAGAAGCAGGGCAAGAAGAATCAGGGCTATTTCACCTCCACCCAATCCGAATATTTCAGCATATTGAACTTGCATGTATAAAATTTAGGCAACAAAGGTATCAGAAAATGCTGAAAGGGCAAGGGATTTAAACCCCTAAATCCCCTGAAGGGGACTTAAAAACCAAAGGTAGATTAGCCGTGTTTGCATTTATGTCCTCTTGAGGGAAGCTTAATTCGCTAACCATAATTCCGGATCCATTTTGTCTTTGCCTTTCCAGATTTCTAAATGGACTTTGGTAAGCGCTTCGGCTTTATCGTTGTGAAGTTTTCCGAGTGATTGCTTCACTTCAATTTTTTGATTTGGTTTTACTGTAACCGTTTCAATGTTTGAATACACAGTAAAAAATTCTCCGTGTTTTATCATCACACAATTTTGCGTAGTGGGCAAGGCGAAAACGCTCACTACTGTTCCTCCGAATACAGCTCGTGCTTCTGCCCCTGCTTCCGTTTTAATATCTACTCCGTTGTTTTCCACCATTACTCCTTTTATTGCGGGATGTTCGTGTTTCCCAAACGGACTCACCACATGCCCGCGTATTACAGGCCAAGGCAGTTTCCCTTTGTTGCTTGAAAAATTATTCGACAATGCACGCTCTTCGGGTGTGAGCGGCATTGTTTCATTAGTTCCTTTTTTTATTGCAACACTGGTAGTAGTACCCGGATTTTTTCTTGCTAATTCC
>JBKJJB010000353.1:0-7791 GCA_046598235.1 Chitinophagales bacterium | reverse complement strand
GAGTTAGGAAATAACTATCGCATTGACACCAACAAAATTCTAATCGGTGGTGCATCTTCCGGTGCCATTACTTCGCTCATGACTGCTTATTGCGATAAAGACAGTGAGATGGCAGAGATGGCTGGCGGCTCGTTAGCGGCACTTAATGCACTTGGAGGATTTTACAGCACTTCGGGATTTTATCCTAACTACAGTTGGCAAGCAGCTGCCACATTTAATGTGTCGGGGGCACTCATTAATGCCAACTGGATTGAGCCGGGCGACATTCCTATTATCTGCGCGCATGGCGATGCCGACCAGGTGGTGCCTTACAAGAAAGGTGGTTTTGCGGGGCTTACGTTGGGAACTTTCGATATGGAAGGAAGCTATGTAGTTGATTCGGTTGCCCGAAGTAAAGGTGTATGCACCTATTTGTATAATATGGAAGGGCGCGACCATCCATCGGAAGAGATGGGCATAGAATATTTTTTCAGTGTTGTTTATCGAATGGCATTGCGCATGAAGGCGGTGATTAATCATCAGTCGTTTTGCTGTCCTTTGAATGTAGATATTACTCCGGGCGATACACTTTTCTATAAACCGGACAATACTATGCCCTCTACACTTACGGGTGTTGTTTCTAATGATAGTGGTAATTCACAATTGCAATGGTGTACTATGCCTTGTCAGGTAACATCAACCGCAAACACTATAACTGTTATTCCCGATACCACTTTAAAATATGTAGCTGCTACGGTGAGCGAAGGAGGCTGTCTTTCGGGAAATTTACATATTGTTCAGGATAGCACCTTGGTAATTTCTTCCATTAATGAGCAGGGTATAGAAATCGTTTTCAATATCTATCCGCAGCCGGCAAGTTCCATCGTTACGGTTACGGCTGATTTGAAAAATAGCGATTCGAAAAACGGAGCAATAGAGATTTATGATTTAACGGGAAGAAAAATCCTGAACCGGAATTTTAATATTTCTAACCTAAGGTTAAACGAAACCCTTAATACCGAAAAACTTTCAGCAGGAAATTATTTTCTATCTATTCTGCTTGATGGTAAGGAAGTTGGAACTAAGCAAATAGTGATAGCGAGATAAATTCTCTAGCACGAAATCTTATTTACTCTGTTCTGATGTCTGCCGCCTTCAAAAGCAGTTTCGAGAAAAGCAGTTACACATTCTTTTGCTACATCAATTGAAATAAATCTGGCAGGCAGACATAGCACATTGGCATTGTTATGCTGGCGGGTAAGTTTTGCAAGTTCTTTTTCCCATGCAATTCCTGCACGAATTCCCTGATGTTTGTTGGCAGTCATGGCAACACCATTCGCACTTCCGCAAATAAGAATTCCGAAATCGAATTCGCCTTTCTCAATTGCTAAACAAACAGGATGAACAAAGTCGGGGTAGTCAACGCTATCTAAATTGAACGGACCGAAATCTTTTGTTTCAATTTTTTTTGATTGAAGAAATTCGATGATTTCTTTTTTGTATTCGTAACCGGCATGGTCGCCTCCTAGTGCAATTTTCATAAGTTTAAATTTTTATATGACCCCAGTTCTCTCCTGATTTAATTCTGTAAAGCTGCATATCTGAAATGCCAAACTGTTTGGCAATTACCTTCAATCTTGTTTTTCGGTTGGGCGCAAAAATCATTTTTTTAAGCCGCATTACATCTGTTGATGAAAGCTTATGTCCTTGTTGTTTAGGTTCATGTAGCTTCTTAATACTTTCCTGAACTGCTTTCGATGTTTTCCAGTGCGTCCACCATTCTTCTTTAGTTACCCATTTTAAATTGTTGGGGCGGTTATTGGTTTTGTTGTGGTCTTTATGAATTACATAAATCTGTTCTTCGGTTTTATCCGGCAAAAAATATTCTGCTACTAACTTATGAACCAAGCAGGTTAAATTCTTTTTCCCGCCAAATGGTTTCAACGATAGTGCGCGGTAACCTTCAACTAGCGATTTAGCCACTTCCATTCCATCTTCTATGTCAGCGGTGTAAGAAATAATACGTCCGAAATCAGTAACGGCATATTTCTTTTTCAGCTGCATTTGGGTGAGTGATTCAATTGGTTTCCATTTTTCAAACGGCTTTAAAACAGACATATATTCAGGCATATTTTGCAACCAATCTCTAGCAGCAACTACGTTAGTTGCTCAACACTGTTTCTCGCTTTCTATCATTTCGTGCAGCTATAAAAATACTTAACTCATACAACATATAAATAGGTATAGCCACCAAACACTGTGTAAAAATATCGGGCGATGGAGTAATAACCCCCGAAACAATAAGAATAATAACTACTGCATATCTCCTGACGCTGCGCATGGTAGCAGCACCCAGTATTCCCAGCTTAGAAAGAAAATAAACAACCATTGGTAATTCGAATACTGCGCCAATGGCAAGCAGCATCATGGTAAAAAAGTCAATGTAATTTTCAATCGTAAAATTGTTTTTGATACTGGAACTAAGACTAAACGTTACAGCAAAATTTATGGAGAATGGAATGATAATAAAATAGCAAAATGCCACACCGATAAAAAAGAAAACAGAACAAGCTAAAATGACACGGCTGGTTTTTTTTTGGTCTTCGGGTTGCAGTGCAGGAGCAATAAAACGCCACAGTTCAAAAACTATATATGGAAACGCAATTACTAAACCTAAGATGATTGAATATTGAAGAAGCAACGTCACTTGTCCGAACATGGCGGTGTTTTGCAATGGAATAATCATATCCTTGTCAATACAAATTCCCGTAATATTAAATCGCTGAGAAACTTCGCACAGCAAACGGTAAGTAGGAAAATCTTTCGATTGCATGCCCAAAATGATTTTGTCGAAAACAAAATCGTAGAAATAGCCTACCAACAATGCACAAACTAAAATAGCAACAGCAGAGCGCAGAAGATGCCACCTCAACACTTCGAGGTGATCGAAGAAACCCATTTCTGCTTCAGGATTTTCAGAATCGCGTTTGCCTAACATGGCGCGAATCTAAAAAACAGTTATTGGTTAATCGTTAATAGTTAATCGGAAAGCAGGAGTTTTCTATTGCGATACTTTACTCAGCCTTTTCGAAAATTGCTTTCCGGTTGCAGTAGTTATTCGCAATAAGTAAATTCCTTGTTGCAAAGAGGATATGTCTATAATTTCTGAAGTTTCGGAATAATTATTTTTTGAAACAATATTTCCTACTGCATCGAACAATTCTGCTGAGTAACTCTCCTGAATATTTCCTGCATAAACAAAAAATGTTCCTGTAGAAGGATTCGGAAATACTTCAAACAAATTTTCGGAAGTGGTTTCTTCAATTCCTGTTGATGGATTGTATTGCGTGGCAGTTCCCGGAATGGTATTATGCCCCGATTGCATTCCTGTATTTCCTGACGGAACAATTCCGTAATAAGTAGGACCTAATAAATACGGATAGACAGGATTCTGGTTTGCATCTATTGTTACATAGTAAGCATAAATGCCGTTTGGATATTCGGGAGTAACGGCAAATCTTCCGTTGTGTTCATCTAAATCACCAAGCCCATTCACATATTCAAAATCCTGTATATAAGCACCCAAGGGATATTGGCCGCTGATGGCAGGACCTGCGAAACTTGCCGCAGTGCCGTTTGGTAAAGTATCGCGCGCGGTCATTGTACGGGTACGAAAACTTGGAGTCATTCTCTTTATAGCACCTGTTCCGTTTGTATTAGTGTAAGCATAAGCACCATAAATAGGAAATCCGTCAAAGGCATATCCGATGATTGGTGAGTGAACCGTACTTGCCTGGTCATCATACAAACAAGTTGGATTAACGTGTGTATGATATTCGCCTTGTTGTTGCGGATGTCCGAGGCAATCAT
Organism: Chitinophagales bacterium; assembly: GCA_046598235.1. Lineage (GTDB taxonomy): Bacteria > Bacteroidota > Bacteroidia > Chitinophagales > LD1 > Bog-950. The sequence continues at coordinate 3,942 of JBKJJB010000353.1, read as the reverse complement.
CAAATGAAGGACCTTCGAAAAAATAAGCGTTGCGAAACCAAACATTCTGATTGTTATAACTCATCGCATCTGAGACATTAAATAAACTCACACCATTCGTCCACAAACCGATATGACCAAGTGGAGTGCTGATTGCCGTTCCTGTATTTTGTTGCGGATTGCGGGTTATCTTAAAACAGAAATTCTGATTTGCAGGGACATTTGGATTGCCCGCCCACGGACCAATATCATACCCGGGAATGCAAGTACAGGTTACATATACATCGGTAGTAGTATAATTTACTTGTTGCACATTGGCGGCAATTCCCGAATAACCGTTTTGTCCCGGTGTTTGAATCCACGAGGTTATTTCGGGAGTGAGTTGTGCAAATGCAATGCAAACAGTGAGGTTTAGTAGAATAGTTAGTGCTTTTTTCATGTGCTTGTTTTATGGTTTGACGATAAATATTTTCAATCCCTTCGCGGAGGCGAAGGAAATTTTTTAGGATGAGGTGGAAGTAGAATTTCTATAAGTTGTGGAATAAGCGCATCGAAGTTTTTCGCTTGCTCCGGTGTGCAAATTTTCTTAAGGTCTTCAAAATGGCGAAAAGTTATGTCAGCTTTCTTTGCTTCTATGTTCGCCATTTCTTTTTCGAGTAAACTTTTTTGTGCAGTATCAATAGGGGAAAAATTTAGGAGAGAAAAATATTTTATCGCTGCCTCTTCATTTTGTTCATCGAGCTGATTCATGCTGTTGCGGTGCTCATGTTTCAGTTTTTCGAATTGCTGCTGCTGTTCTTCGTTCCATTGCAGCGTTTCAATAATTATTTTATCAACTCTTGGAGGCCTTGGACCGTGATGTTTGCTAAAGAATAAATAGCCAAGTGTGCCAAAGTTTAAGAGCAGCAACAAAACAACACTGACGGTCAAAATATTATCACGTTTCATATCAGTAAAGTTGATAGTTGATATTAGTTAATGAATATGCACTTTGAACATTAGTGCCATTTCCACTTTTATTGCTGCTTAAATTGTTCAAAACAAAAACGTTCAACGCGCCTAACAAAGCTATTCCTGCAAATACTAAACTCAATTTTGGCAATGTAATAAACGCGCCAGGAAAAAAAGCAGAAGGTGATTTAATCCGCTCCTCAATACGTGTAAAAAGAAATGGGTTCGCTTCTGCGCGCTTAATGCCTCGCAGACTGCTCATCACTTCATCTTTCCATTGCTCTTTTTCCATAACTCTTCTTTTGACGTTGTTTCAATTTATTTCCTTCGGTTCGGGTAAAAATTTTCTAATTCTCTTCTCAAATTGGTTTTTGCTCTTTGAATTAAACTCTCCACTGCCTTCACTGAAACATTCATTACTTCGGCAACCTCTTTTTGTGGAAGTTCTTCAACATAACTTAAAATGAAAGCGGTTTTTTGTTGCTCGGCTAATTCTTCAATTGCCTGAAAAAGAATTATAGAGTTCTCTCTATTTTCTAAAGCAATTCCGGGATGCTCAAAGTGTGGAACATCATGTTTCAATTCTGATGAATCTTGCTTGAAAATACTTTCAATAAAAGCGAATCGCTTCTTACGTTTCCTGTATCGTAGTTTATCTAAACTTTTATTGATGGCGACTCGATAAATCCAAGTACTTACAGAAGAATCTCCCTTGAATTTTTTTGCAGAATGAAATATTTCTACAAAAACATCTTGTGTTATTTCTTCTGCTTCCTCTATATTATGTAAGTAGCTAATCGCTGTATTAAAAACCTTTGCGCTGAACTGTTCATACAACTGCTGAAAGGACTTTTGATTCCCTTCCGCAATTTGCTGAATGAGTTGGAGATGGTCCGGCATTTGTCAGCTACGTTTCGTTATAGAAGCAACTGACAAGCGAAAGTTTAATTGGTCTTGTTCAGAATATTCATGATGCCCTTAAGATCGGGTGTAAGCACAATTTCAATTCTGCGATTCTTGCTTCTGCCTTCCGGTGTATTGTTACTTTCAACAGGGAAAAATTCTCCTCTTCCTGCCGGAGTTACGCGTTTTGCATCTACTTTATTTTCGTCTGTAAGAATTTTGGTAACGCTCGAAGCGCGCATCACGCTCAAATCCCAGTTGCTATTTATTGGACCTGTGGTAGAACTCATGTAAGGTTTGTTATCAGTATGCCCTTCAACCATTATAGAAATATCCGGTTGCTTGTTCAATACCTCTGCAATTTTTTTCAACGCTTCTTTTCCTCTTGGCTCTACTGCATAGCTGCTGCTGGTGAAAAGAAGTTTATCGCTCAGTGCCACATAAATCTTTCCATCTTTTTCATACACCGTCAAGTCTCCGGCAGAAAATCCTTTCAATGCTTCTAATATTTTTTCTTTCAATGCCTGCACGGCAGAATCCTTACGTGCAATTAATGACTCGAGTTCACGCACTTTAGCATCGCGCTCATTAAGATCTCTGCTAAGTTTATCCAGTTCGGCAGCTTTTGCCATTAACTCCTTTTCTTTTTCTGCTAATTGACGCATTAACTTATCCTTCTCGGTTGCAGACGAGTTAGTGATTTGATCTAACTGTTCTCTTACCTTTTGGCATATAGCATCACTTTCATTTTTGAGCTGATTAAGTTTTTTGTTCTTCTCTTCAAGCGAAGCATTGCTGTCTTTCAGTTTTTGAATTTCACTTCCTAAGTTGGCAATTTGCGAATTCAAATCATCAATGGTAGAGTTTGCCTGATTCAGTTTGTCATTGCAATCTTTCTTTTCAGCCAGGTATTTGTCAGCAAGTGCTACCTGTTCATCAAATTTCTTTTTCGAAACCAGACAGGACGAAAGCGACATCGTCAATGCAATTACTCCAAACAAAAAAATATTCTTCTTCATAGTGTATTATTTGCCGCTAAAGTATGCAGGTAAGGTTGTTGCGGTTAGTTATTACCTAACCGATTTTTGTGGAAGTATGGTTTAGTAAACAAATCGTCAGTTTTTGTTTCAATGCCGAACATTTTTAATTTCACTATATCAATTGCTTTATTTAAAAAATTAAGCTATATTGCTATTGATTTAGGCACACTATGGAGTTAAAAAAGTTTACTCTTCTTCTTATTGCAGCATTAGGCTTTGCATCAGCGAACGCACAACTCCTATACAATGATGGAGCGGATGTAGCCGTAACAGGCGGAGGAATTTTGTGGGTAGATGGTGCTGTAGAAAATGCTGCGGGTTTGTTTAGCAATGCGGGACAAACTACAGTAAGAGGATATTTCAGAAATGGAAGCCTTGCTACCGGGGGTAACTCAAATGGCGAATATATTGTTTATGGTGATTGGGAAAACAATAATCTCTTTACTGCCGATCAAAGTATTGTTCGCTTAACCGGCAATACACAACTTATTACTGGAACTTCCATTACTACCTTCCATAATCTTTCATTAGAAACTTTCGGAGCAGTAAAACGACAAACGCTGGATGCTTTTACTAATAACCAACTTGACTTTAATGATTGTGAGTTGAAAACAGAAGATTTCAGAATGACTGTTACCAATCCTGTAACTGCGTCTGTTATTAGAAGCAATGGTTTTGTAAGCAGCACCGGACCCGGAAGATTTGTGAGAGCCACCAATTCAATGAACACGTATCTTTTCCCTACCGGATGGAACGATAATGGCAATATTGTTTATCGCCCGGTTGAATTTACTCCTACTGTAATTGATGCTCAATCTTTCGAAGCGAGAATGGGATTTGGTGACGCATCTCTCGAAGGTTACGACACATCTATTCATGCTGATAATATTACCGCGCTCAATGGAAAATTTTTTCACCTCTTGAAACAAGTTGGTTCTACTACACCATCAGCGCTTTCTATTTATTACAATACCAGCCGCGATGGAATGTGGAATTCCATTGGTCGCTGGCAGAATATTCCGCAATGGGAAGATTTAGCTCCGCCTATAACTACATTTACGCCAGGCAC
>JBKJJB010000339.1:0-4443 GCA_046598235.1 Chitinophagales bacterium | reverse complement strand
CGAATTAGCCAAAGTAATTTTCTCGCTTGCAGAAGGTTGTAAAATCATTAACGGCTTTGTTAACAAGGCCGGATTAAGTTACATCACAGGTGCCACAGGCGATACTAACGTGCAGGGTGAAACAGTACAGAAGCTCGATGATCTTTCGAATAAAATACTGATGGATTATCTAAAGGCAAGTGAATCCTGTGCAGGCTATCTTAGTGAAGAAAACGAAGGTATTGTTACTTTAAACGAAGGCGGTAAATACACTATTGCTGTTGACCCTCTCGATGGCTCTTCGAATATTGATGTGGCGGCTCCCATTGGAACTATATTTGCCATTAACGAAAGAATTTCTACTGAAGGACCGGTGGTTGCTGGTGATTTTTTGCAGCGAGGGATGAACACTAAAGCCGGAGGATATTTTGTTTATGGAAGTTCTACTATTCTGGTATTGTCAACCGGGAAAGGCACACACGGATTTACTCTCAATACTCAGAGCGCGCAGTTTCAGCTTTCTCATCCTGATATGAAAGTTCCTGCATCCGGTAAAATATATTCTATCAATCAGGGTAATGCAGAAAAGTTTGATGAAGGCATGAAAAACTTTGTTTCGTATTGTTCTGCAATTGACAAAGAAACCTCACGTCCTTATTCGCTGCGTTATATTGGTTCTATGGTGGGCGACCTTCATCGTAACCTTATTAAAGGAGGTATTTTTATTTATCCGGCTAACAAAGGTGAGAAGAAAGGAAAGCTGCGATTGCTTTATGAATGTATCCCTATGGCATTTGTTGTTGAGCAGGCGGGGGGAAAAGCTACTGACGGACATCAGAACATTCTCGACCTTCAGCCCGAAGCTTTTCACGAGCGCAGTGCTATCTTTATCGGGTCTTCGAATATGGTTGATAAAGCACACGAGTTTCTGAAAACATAATGTTGAAGGATGAGAAAACTTCTTCTGTTTTTTATTTCTGTTTTCATCCTTCAGTATGCTTCTGCACAAAACTTCCCTGTTGCCAATAACGACACATTCACTATCAATAAAAACAATCAGGTATTACTGCCTGTTCTTAGCAATGACTTTGATATTGATGGCGACTCGCTTACCATCACTATCCTCATTCCTCCTGTAAATGGAACCGCTACTGTTTCGGGCAGCCAAATAAGTTATTTGTCAGACTTTAATTATTGGGGCTGCGACTCTCTCACATACATTATTTGCGATAGCACTAATCGCTGCGACACGGCTGTGCTGGTTCTTAGCATCAGCAATGTAAACAACCCGCCTGTTGCCGCTAACGATACTTTTAGCATCAGCAGAAACAACACGGCTACCTTGCCTGTACTAAGCAACGACTACGATCCCGATGGCGACCCTGTTACTGTAAACATTCTTGTAAACCCATTGCACGGAAGTGCAAGTGTTTCAAACAATCAGGTGGTTTACACACCGAACTCTAACTACCAAGGTGTTGATTCTGTAAAATACATTGTGTGCGATACAGTTGGTTGCGACACGGCTGTACTCGTTATTTTTGTAGGTAACTATAACAATGGGCCCGTTGCCATTGACGATTTTTATAACATCCCCTCCTATGTACTCACTGATCTACCAGTGCTTAGCAATGACTTTGAACCACATGGCGGTATCCTCACTATTACGATTGTTATTTCGCCCGCCAATGGTACAGCCAACGTAAACGGCTCGGTGATAGATTATACTCCCAACCCTTTTTTTATTGGTCTTGATTCATTCACCTATATCATTTGCGATACGGCTAACCTGTGCGATACTGCTACGGTTCACATTACAATTACAGGATTTAATCAGCCGCCAATCTATGAAGTTACGGTATTTTACTTTGGGGATACTATTACTTCTGCAACAATAAATCAGAGTCTTTATGACCCTGATGGAGATTCTATTTTCTATTCTTTTGTCATCAATTTAGACTTAAGCAATAGCATAGGTTCCCTGATTATTGATTCAAATGGAGTCATGCTTACTTTCTTAAGAAATGGAACTGCCTGTGGTACCAATCGTTTTCAGTTCATCCTTTGTGACCCTTTCATTTGTGATACAGGAATAATAACTATCCATGTCATCTGTCCCGATGGAGCTTTTCTGCCCGAAGGTTTTTCGCCCGATGGTGACGGCATTAACGATAAACTTGTTTTTAAAGGACTGGAATCTTTTTCTCCTGCGGGTTTAAAAATTTATAACCGCTACGGAACTATGGTTTATGGCAACGATGATTATAAAAACGACTGGAACGGAACTTATTTGGAAAGCGGTAAAGCCCTGCCCGATGGCACTTATTTTTACATTCTAGAACTGACGGATGGCAGAAAGTATAACAACTACCTTATTATAAACAGGTAATAGTTTTCTACCTGCTCTATTTACCTTTTTTTAGTATCACGAATACTGGCATTTAAACTATCTCTTACAATTATCAACATTTACATACCAATCTCGCAAATGCTACGTTTATTAAGCGATAAAAAATTGCATATTCGCGCCTTCATTCACTAAAAAAAACGCTATGAAAAAATTATTGTTGTTCTTTTCACTTACCGCAATGGCTTATTCGGGCTTCAGCGCTGAAAGCGAAGGAGTTCTTGATTTCAGAAACATTTTTTGGGGCACACCGAAAGATTCTGTATGGAGAGACGGAAAAAAACTTGAGTTTATCAAAGACCGCACCTCGCTCATTAAGAATGCTTATTACATAGCAGGAGATGATTTAACGATAGGTGCGGTTAAGTTGGATAAAGTGCTTTACATATTCAATGAGGAAAATCGTTTTTACAGAGTTTTCTTACAAGGACCGGTAGAGCAGGAGGAGGAAATAAAATTTATCCTGACTTATAAGTTTGGTGATTTTAGAAATGAAAGTTTTGTTGATGATAGCCACATTATGCAATGGCTGGTGAAGGATGTTACTTTCACTTTAAAGGAAGTTAATAAATCACGTTTTGAGTTAACTATTGAAAGTAGCTGGCAGGCAAGTGAGAACTATAAGAAGAATACCAGCGTAGATGATTTTTAGTATTCTTTCAGGTAAGATTTCAAAAAGCCCTCCAAGTATCGGAGGGCTTTTTTTTGCTTTTTGCTTTTCATTTCTGTCCTCTACTTTGAGAAACTTGATAAGTATTAAGTGTTATGTAGGTTCTGTTCTTAGTCCTCGCGGAAGACTTACGCCTCGGAAACCCCACATAAGTTAACCGCAGAGTTCTTTTACTCTATTATATTTAATAGTGAAAGAGAATTCCCTCTGGGTTGAGCTATAGATGTCAATTTACATAAAAGATACCAATATGATTATGAACAGACTAAACTAACTTAGACATCACGATAGTTACAGGATGGGTGAGGAGTCTACAAAATAACAGGGTCAATATAGCAAGGGCTTCTTACCAGTTCTTCTTCGGTGCCATCCATATACATTATTTGCATATAAATACGGTTGCCCGGCTCGTAGCCATCCATAATAATGGTTTTTTGCCCTTCGCCAATTCGCCCTTTAACAGGAGTGCAGTCTTTATGGTATTCTATTTCCTGTATCTCCTTCACTGGTTTCTTAAAGTAGATTTGATAAGAGTTGAACTTAGGTGACACATACGCGCTGTCAGTGTTGTTGGTTTGAGCGTAACAAGCACCGGCTGCTGATAAAAACAAGAAGAAGAAAAACATGCGACACATAAAGCAGAGATTACATTTACAACACACCTTAAAGTTACGAAATAAAAAAGCAGAACAAAAAGTATAAATTGTTTGTTAGGTGCCGAACATTATTTTTGAACGGAAATAAAAAACGAATGAAGAATTTTTTATCTGTGTGTTTTATTCTATTGGTTGCTGTGGTGTTAGCACAAGTTCCGCAGGGCATCAATTACCAGGCAGTAGTGCGCGATAATACAGGTGCTGTTCTTGCCAACAAGTCTGTGGGAGTTAAACTCAACATTCGAAGCGGAAGCACAACTGGTGCGGTAGCATATTCCGAAACTCAACGTGATACTACTAATCAATTTGGGCTTATCAATTTAATTATCGGTAAAGGAACGGTAGTAAGCGGAACTTTCAATAACATACAATGGAAAGACGGAATATTTTATACCGAAGTATTGCTCGATGCAACAGGCGGAGTAAATTATCAGAGTATGGGAACTGCCCGCCTGCTAAGTGTGCCATATGCTTTATATGCCGCGTCATATGAAGGTATTGATGTATATGACTCGCTTAGGCGCACACGTATTCAGTTTGGCGAAGGCACTTTTACTAATCAATTGGGCATTAGCAAAGGCATACACAGCAAACTGCACAACGATTCACTTGAGTGGGGATTTCAGTCGGTATACACGCCCAATGCAGTGGCGGTAATGCTTTATGTATACGATACCATTACTGACGAAAACCAGATAGTGCAGCTCAATCCCGATAACGTAGCCATAAGG
>JBKJJB010000113.1:0-2657 GCA_046598235.1 Chitinophagales bacterium | reverse complement strand
CACCGGTGGTGGCAATTGCCTGTTTTACTATTTCACGCACTTCCTCTTCGCTCATCATTGCCGGCAGATATTTTTCAATCACTTCCACTTCGCCTTTCTCTTTTTCGATTAAATCGGTGCGGTTGGCTTTTTCAAATTCGGAAATAGAATCTCTGCGCTGCTTTACCATTTTTTGCAGCATCTGCACTTCCTTTTCGGGGCTTATAACTCCGTTGGCGCCTTTTTCAGTTTTTGCTTTAATAATTTCGCTTTTAATGGCGCGCACTGCTCTAAGGCGGGCTTCGTCTTTTGCCATCATAGCGGCTTTAATATCGTTGTTGATTGTTTCTTCCAATGCCATAGCTTAAAATTTAGGAAGGCAAAAATAGAAAATAATGGAAGTGCTATAGAAAAGCTATTTCCAAATGAAATAAGAAAGAAGTTTGAGGAGGATGATAAGAAGGATGAGTAAGTAGATGTGCCTGATAAATAAACTTACTTGCACCATACCCTGTTTGGGGTATTGTTATTAAAGGCGGAAGGAATACAAGAAAGACTTCCGATGAAATAAGAAAGAAGTTTGAGGAGGACGATAAAAAGGATGAGTGAAATGAACTGTCTGATAAATAAACTTACTTGCACCATACCCTGTTTGGGGTATTCTTGTTAAGATTGAAAAGCGAAGAGTTGCATGTATCCAGCCGTTTAGAGTGGACTATCGAAGGGTATTAGTTTTGAGGTGCGTATATATATGAGTTAGCGGCAAGTTTTGACGCGCATCGCACTGACACCGTTGACATGGGTAACCACGTGAGGGCTAAAAGACAACAGAATTAAATAATGGCTATTTTTAATTACAAATGAAGCCCCTCCTCTCTTTCTGCTTACTGGTTTTGCTAGCGGTGGGTTCATGTAAAAAAGAAATCACTCAACAAGATTTATGCGCGGGTATTGTTTGCTTAAGTGGCGGACATTGCGTAGATGGAGTTTGTGTTTGTGATAGCGGTTATAGCGGAGTACAATGCGAAATTTATGATTCATGTTTTAATGTTCAATGCGGGGCGCATAGTCATTATGAGAATGGTAATTGTGTTTGTGATTCGGGATGGATATGTGCCGGTTGCAGTTCAGAAGCAATTCCTATTGATTCTTTTGTTGGGGATTACTATATGAGCGGAATTAATCAGGTTGTTTCAGTCACCAAAGTGAACGATTCCAAATTGCGTTTTTATGGACAAGTATGTAGGTATGACAGTTATTTTACAACTAACTATGTATTTACCTGGTCAGCAACTCCCACTAACTATGGAGCCATTGTATTCCATTGTCCATTCAATGATGATTCCATTTTCTATTATCAAACTAATGGTGGTGGTGGTGGTGGAAGCAGTTCTTCTTTAAGCGGCAAAAAAAATCATTAACCATCCATCTCTAGGGGAGTCTCAGGAGTGGGTGCTCCCTCCGCAGAGTTTCCGCTTCGGAACTCTGCGATATAAAGTGCAACATTTTCAATCAAGACCTCGCAGGTTTTAAAACCTGCGAGGTCTTGTGCGCTAAATTCCTCACCTTAGCCGCTCATGCAAAAACACATTACCATTGTTGGTGCGGGTTTGGTAGGCTCACTGCTCGCCTGCTATATGAGCAAGCGCGGACACAAAGTGGGTGTTTATGAACGCAGACCGGATATGCGCACCGCTGGATATGTGGGTGGGCGTTCTATCAATCTTGCATTAAGCCATCGGGGTTGGAAAGCACTAAAAAAAATCGGGTTGGATGAAGCGGTAGAAAAAATTTCTATCCCAATGAAGGGAAGAATGATTCATGATGTGGCGGGCAATACCCAACTGATTCCTTACGGCAAAGAAGGACAGGCAATTTATTCAGTCAGTCGAGGTGAGTTAAATAAGATAATGGTGGAGGAAGCTGATAAGTTGAACCATGTTGATTTTTATTTTAATGAACAATGCTCGAAGATTGATTTTGAAAAAACGCATATCACTTTTCAAAATCTTGTTACCGAGAATATTTCGGAAATAACTGCCGACCTTGTTTTCGGTGGAGATGGAGCATATAGCCAGGTGCGTTACCAAATGCAGAAAACACCCAACTTTAATATTTCGCAGCAGCACGAACAATACGGATATAAGGAATTGCATATTCCTGCCGGTGCAAATGGCGAGCATGTAATTGAAAAAAATGCGCTGCACATTTGGCCTCGCAAAAGTTTTATGATGATTGCACTGCCAAATCTTGACGGCAGTTTTACGGTTACTCTTTTTGCTCCGTTTAAAGGAGAAAATTCGTTTGAAACTATTGATACAGCCGTAGAAGTTGAAGAATATTTCAATCGCAATTTTCCGCATGCGGTTCCGCTGATGCCTGATTTGAATAAAGACTATTTTGAGAATCCTACTTCATCATTAGTTACCGTTAAATGTTTTCCGTGGAAGCATACGAATACTTGTTTGCTTGGCGATGCCGCACATGCTATTGTTCCGTTTTTCGGTCAGGGTATGAACTGCGGGTTTGAAGATGTGCGGGAGTTAGATGAAATTTTGGAGGCAACGAATGAAAACTGGGAGGAAGCACTGAATAAATTTCAATATCAGCGAAAACCAAACGCTGATGCTATTGCCGATTTAGCCCTATACAATTTTATTGAGATGCGCGACTTGAGC
>JBKJJB010000239.1:0-3963 GCA_046598235.1 Chitinophagales bacterium | reverse complement strand
TTGGCTTTGGTTTGAGTAATAGTTCCGCTGCGCATAAACCGCTCGGCATAAACAGGAGAATGGTCGTGCGAAAAATATTTCGAACAGACACCCCGCGACACAAGCGCGTTGTGATTGACCAAGGCATCCGCAATTCCTTGCTGACCAACATTGGGGTGATTATCATACTTCGCCATGCACCATTGAATTGGAACGGTAGTGGTAGTCATCAGCAATTGCGGAGCTTGTGCGCAATACGAAACTGCTGCCCGCCAATCGTAAAATGTAGAAATAGTAGCGGAGAATGCCCCGCCATTGCTCATTCCTACAGCATAAAATTTTGTAGTAGCATTCAGGATGCCGCGTTGCGCAAACGTGTCAATCAGTATTTTGATATTCGCAAAATCAACATTGGTAGAATCGTAAGGAAGATAATTCCATTGTAATTTACCATTCACATTATAATCAGTTTGTGTAGTTATCTCTTCGGCTTCAGTAATGATAAAACCGAAAGTATCGGCAATAGCATCATTCAAAAATTGTTTGTAGTCGAACAGTGTCGTCCAATTGGTTGCATTGCCACCAGTTCCATGAAAACAAAAAATCACTCCTTTGAAATTAGGAGGGAAATAGGAATACACTTCTTTTAGCGTATCGCGCCCCATGATTGATTCATGATTGATAGTATAGTTCCCAATGGTTCTGAAATTAGCTGTCACGGAAATGTTTTGAGATGGCATAATCAGAATAGTGTGCCATTCATCATTGCTTTCGAGCGTTGTTATATTTCCGGTCCAGTTATCAAAAACCTGAGCCGATGGAATGGCGGCACACCAAATATCAACGGTATCGCCCGCATTGTAATTTCCGCCACCATAACCATTAGTAACGGTCAGCGTGTATTGAGCAAAAATAGTTGCTGATGATAAAATAAGAATGGCAAGCAGAAATTTTTTCACAGATGTATGATTTAAAAATACAAAGAGTCGAACAATGTTCGACTCTTTGTTGAGGTTTAAAATTTTCCGCCCGGAGGAGGACCCTGTCCTCTCTTTTGCTGACGTTCATCGCGCAGTTCCTTTAATTTTTGTTTGAACTCTTCCTCAAGATTGTAAAGTATGTTTACTTTTTCTTTACCCAACACTGCTTCAAACTGTGCTTTATATTTTTTTCGGAGGTCTAATTTTTTTTGATCAAAATCAATTGACTGATCGGCTGTAAGCTGCGGTTTGCCGGGACCCATTCCAAAATTATTTCTTAGTGACTTTATATCTGTGTGATATTGGTTATAAACCGGCCAAAATTTCTGTGCCTCTTCAGGCGTAAGATTTAAACGCTGCGAAATAAAAGCTATTCGCAAAGATTCAATTTTATCTCCTTTGCCACCACCATCGGGTGAACCTTGCGGAGGTTGGGCATAAACATTTGTTCCGAATACTATTATCGCTATCAGTATAGCAGCAATCATCATTATCTTTTTCATCTTTTGCATTTTTAGTTTGTAAATATTTGTTTTAATCCAAAACAGCATTGTTCAATTCTTCATCACTTATATCTTTCAGGGCATCTTTATAAATTTCAACACCGCTTACGCTTTCATCTAAAGTTGTTTCAAAAATTTCATCGGAATATTCATCTGTATTGCTATCTAAATAAGTATTGATTTCTGCATCAGTCAGAGAAGCCATTTTACATTCCAAATCATTGCACTGTTCTACTTTAATAAACATCATTACACCGATAATCACAATTGAAACCGTTCCGGCAAAGGCAAAAGCATATTTCGGTTTAAAGAAAACATCAGCCACTTTCTCAAGAACAACATACAGCGATTCCCTCCATGACGACTTAGAAACAACCTCCTTTTGTGTTGCAGAAACTGTCTGCAACATTTGCTGAGGAAACGAACTGAAATAATCAGCGGGAACTTCAAGCGCGTTTACTTTTTCTTGTTGAGAAAGAGTGGGGGCAATTGCTATCAATTCCTGCTCACGAATCTTCTTCATCACATCATTGGGAAAAGAACTGAAATAGTTTACAGGAACTTCGTCTAAAACTTTCTTTTCGAGCTTAGACAATTCAGGAGCTATTTCCTTTAGTTCTTTCAATATTTCGTCATTGTTTTTCATCGCATTTTGTATGACTTATGAACCTTCAAATAGTTTAATCCTCTCCCAATAAAAATTTCTCAACCTTCTGAGCCGCATGGTGATAACTTGCTTTCAACGCGCCCTCGCTGGTTCCAAGTACTTCACTCATTTGCTCGTACGGCATTTCATCATAATATCGAAGATTGAAAACAATCTTTTGCTTTTCAGGCAGAGTATCAATAGCTTTTAGCAAACGTGCCTGAATGTCATCGCCATCAATCTGGTGCGAATCACCTTTTATATAATTCGAAGGAGAATAATTGTCCTCCTCATCTCCGTTATCGCTTCCATCGAAAGAAATAGTTGCCTTCTTGGTTCTGTAATTAATGAAGGAGATTGTTTCGTTTGTTGCAATTCGGTAAAGCCAGGTGAAAAGTTGTGAATCGGCACGAAAATTTTCTAAGCCGTTCCACACTTTCAGAAAAGTATTTTGCATTACATCATTCGCATCGTCATGGTCGCGCACCATTCTGCGTATGTGCCAGTAAACCTTTTGCTGATAGGTTTCAATGAGGAGCGTAAACGCTTTTTCGCGCTTGCCGTCATGGAATAAATCAAGGAGTTCTCTATCGGTCATAGGATGCGGGTTAATAATATGACTGAAAGGGGAAGATAAGGTTTAAGCTGTATTTATTTTTTGCGTGCTATTACCTTCTTCACGGCACTCACCACATTCAGTGTATCCAACCCATATTTCGCAAGAAGTTGGTCCGGTGTGCCGCTTTCTCCAAACGAATCGTTCACCGCAACATATTCTAAAGGAGTAGGAAATTCTTGTGCAAGAAGAGAAGCAACAGAAGAACCAAGTCCACCAATACGATTGTGTTCTTCGCAAACTACAGCACATTTCGTTTTTGAAACCGATTTCAAAATTGTTTCTGCATCTAAAGGTTTAATAGTATGTATGTTGATGAGTTCAACTGAAAGCCCTTCTGTTTCTAATTGTTTAGCTGCTTCAACCGCTTTCCAAACTAAATGACCAGTGGCAAAAATGGTAACTTCTTTTCCTTCGTTCATCACAATTGCTTTCCCGATTTTGAAACTTCCTTCGGGCATAAAGATGGGCCAAGCCGGTCTTCCGAATCGTAAATAAACAGGACCTACATGTTCTGCGGCAGCAATAGTTGCTTCCTTGGTTTGATTGTAATCGCAGGGATTGATAACCACCATGCCGGGCAACATCTGCATCAAACCGATGTCCTCAAGAATCTGGTGTGTAGCTCCGTCTTCTCCAAGAGTGAGGCCTGCATGTGAAGCGCCAATCTTTACATTCTTACCACTGTAAGCCACACTCTGACGAATTTGGTCATACACTCTGCCGGTAGCAAAGTTGGCAAAGGTAGTTGCGAAAGGAATTTTACCACCAATGGTCATTCCCGCTGCAATGCCAATCATGTTTGCTTCGGCAACTCCGCACTGAACAAAGCGTTCAGGAAATTCTTTTATGAAAGCATCCAGCTTAAGCGAGCCAACCAAGTCGGCACATAAGGCAACCACATTTGGATTGCTTCTTCCGAGTTCTAAAATTCCTGCACCGAAACCAGAGCGAGTGTCTTTCTTGCCGGTTGAAACATAGTCAGCTAATGCCATTGTTTTTTGTGTTTGTGTTGAGGTCACTTTCGAAAATTTGAGCGGAGATTTAAAGTTTCAAACTTAAACTTCCGCCTGAAGTAATTTCAAATTCTTTATCAACGCTGGTGTGGATTGTGCGGGCATTTTTGGAGCGGTAGACAATCCTGTACTTGCCCGGCTGAATAGCGATTGTTTCCTGTTTGTCTTTTAAATGGAGTTCATAAATTTTTTTCATTCTTCCTTTTTCTACCAGGAAAATACC
>JBKJJB010000146.1:0-4322 GCA_046598235.1 Chitinophagales bacterium | reverse complement strand
TGACCTTTTCAGAATCATAGGAATTGTGAATTAAGTCTTGCCTACCAAAACATTGCATACAGGGCCACCAGAATTCCTATTATGATTAAACTACCAACGAGAAAAGTATTTGATACTTTGAATAGCGATGTGTCAACTTCCATAGCATGAGCTTTCTTTCCGTCTGCATTTTCTATCAGGCTGATAATAGCCATACCGGTAATGCAAAGCGCGAATACAATTCCCATCCTATCTAAAAACGGAATTTCAAAAACTCCTTTGTCCTTTGCTTTTGAAAAACCGATTGAAGCCAACGAAGAAAGATTGGTGAGCTGCGGTAAAAATTTCAATAGCACCGAAAAAAGAAATCCGCCAATGGTGGCGAAAAGTGCAGCGTTGCTCGTTGTCTTCTTCCAAAAGAAACCAAGAAAGAACATGGCGAAGATACCCGGTGAAACAAAGCCTGTATATTCCTGAATGTAATTCAGCCCTCCTTTATCAATTCCTAAATGCGGAGCGATAATAACTGCAATCAGCATGGCAACTACAACAACTATTTTTCCAATCTGCACTTGTTTTGTTTCATCAGCATTTTTGTTGAGCACCTTTTTATAAATATCTAAAGTAAAAATGGTGGCAATGGAATTTGTTTTGCCTGCCAGCGAAGCAACAATAGCGGCAGTAAGCGCGGCAAAACTCAAACCCTTTAAACCCGCAGGAAGAAGATTCAACAACACCGGATAAGCGCGGTCACCGGCAATTACTCCATCTGCGTTCAGCAATTCTGTTTGAAAACTTCCTTGCTGATACAAAACAAAAGCAGCGATGCCGGGCAACACCACAATAACTGGCATCAGCAATTTTAAAAACGCGGCAAACAAAATTCCGTTGCGTGCCGTTGGCAAATCTGCACCAAGTGCCCGCTGTGTTATATATTGATTGCATCCCCAGTAACTGAAGTTGGCAATCCACATTCCACCTAATAAAACTGTTAAGCCCGGCAAATCTAAATAGCTCGGATTATCGCGTTGCAAAATCATGTGGAAGTGGTCACCGGCATGAGCAGTCATTAAATTAAACCCGTTCAGCACACCGGTGGTTCCAAATTTTTCTGCAACCAAATTCAATGCAAGATAAGTGGTAACCAATCCACCCAGCACCAAAAAGAAAACCTGAATTACGTCCGTAAAGCCAATCACTTTCATTCCTCCCAATGTAATTAGAATAGCAAACGCGGCAAGACAATACATGCATAAACTCAAACTTAAACCGGAGATACTACTGATAGCCAATGCACCGAGAAATAAAATTGAAGTGAGATTTACCACTACATACAACAACAACCAAAACACTGCCATTATCATTGCCACCGTGCTGTTATAACGCGTACTTAAAAACTGCGGCATGGTGTAAATTTTATTTTTCAAATACACCGGCATAAAGAAAATGGCAACTATGATAAGCGTTGCTGCTGCCATCCATTCGTAACTTGCTACAGCTAAACCCAATTTGAAACCCGCACCGCTCATGCCTATAAATTGCTCGGCAGAAATGTTTGATGCAATCAGCGATGCACCAATGGCCCACCAAGTAAGAGAACCTTCTGCCAAAAAATAATCTTTAGAATCTACGTTTGCTTTTTTCTTCTTCTGATAAATCCAAAGCCCATAACCGGCAACTACTAGAAAGTAAAAAAGAAAAACAATGTAGTCGAGCGGTTGAAGATGATTCATGAATGATTTGGTTTAGTCTTTTTTGCAGGCTTCTTATCCAAAATATTTTCCTCCTCCATTAATTCTAATCCGTAATTTCTGATAACTGTAATTACTTCAATTGCACGTTCGCCTTTTGTGGTAATGGTGTATTCTGTTTTTGGCGGAACAGTGGGATAAACTTTTTTAGAAACAAACCCATCTTCTTCTAACTCTTTCAATTGAGTGGTTAGCATTTTTTGCGTGATGTGCGGTATGTCCTTCTGCAATTCGGTATAGCGCATCACTTTATCTTTCAGCCGCCATAAAATCGGAATTTTCCAAGTGCCGCCAATTTGTTTGAGCACAAATTCTACCGGGTTGTAAAAAACTTTTCCGCGATAAATAAAATCTCCCATAAATCGAATATGCTAATTCTTACGCACTAAAAAGTATGTAACGAACACATTAGTGCATTACATGGTTTTGGGTTGATGGCACTACACATTTGCGTCACAAAAATTATACAACATGAAAAAAAATATTCTATCGCTGATTTTAATGATAAGCATTTTTACAACCGCATTTGCGCAACACAACGCAGGTAACAACGGAAAAATACTGATGATTGCTTCTAACAAATCTACCAGTCAACAAACCGGTTGGACCATTGGTGTTTGGTATGCCGAACTCACACATCCTTACTGGGTTTTTAATGAAGCTGGTTACACGGTTGACATTGCATCGCCCGATGGTGGCGAACTTTACTTTGATGGCTTTAGCGACCCTGAAGATGAAAGCAAGTATGCTGCGTTTGATTACATCTCACTCGGTTTCAAAAAAGATTCTACAAAAATGGCATTGACAAAAAACACGTTGAAACTTAGCAACGTAAATTCAAACGATTACAAAGCAATTTTTGTTTGCGGTGGTCAAGGTCCTATGTATACGTTTATTGATAATGTTCCTCTTCAAAAATTTGTTGCAGATTTTTATCAAACCGGAAAACCAACTGCGGCTATTTGTCACGGCACATGTGTATTACTAAAAGCAAAACTTGCTAATGGAAAATACATTATTGACGGCAAGCGTTGGACTGGTTTTGCCAATAACGAAGAGAACTATGCCGATGCTTATGTGGGCAAAAAAATTCAACCCTTTAGAATTGAAGATGAAGCGCGTAAAATGCCTAACACAAAGTTTGAAGTGGCGCACATGTTCGAAGCCCATGCTATTAAAGATGGAAATTTGATAACCGGTCAACAACAAAATAGTGGTGGTGAAGCTGCACAACTTGTTGTGCAAGCGTTGAACGAAGATAAAAACCGCTACCCAACTTATGTTTTAGTTCACGGTGCTTGGGCTGATGAAAGTGCATGGGGATTTGTGCGCAATCAACTCGCTGTTCACGCAAATGTGGTAGTTGTAAATTTACCGGCTCACGGTGCCGACAATACTTATGGAGTTGGAATTGGATTGACGGATTATGTAAAAACCGTTACCGATATCATCAACAAACAAACCGGAAAAGTAATTCTGGTTGGGCATTCAATGGCTGGTGCGGTTATCTCGCAAGTGGCAGAAAACATTCCAAATAAAATTGACAAACTCATTTACGTTTCTGCATATCTCCCTAAAAACGGTGATGACATTACCAGCATAGTCAATAAGTTTTTAAACAATAAACCAATTGAAGTTTTTGAATTTAATAAGGACTACTCATTAGTTAGCATAAAGAAAGATGCTCTCGCTACTGTGGTTTGCGCTGACTGTCCGCAATACATGAAAGATATTTTAGTAAAGTATCATAGGGCAGAACCGGTGAAAGGACTAAACGATAAAGTAACGCTCACATCAAAATTTACTGGCGTGTCGAAGTATTACATATTCACCAAAAACGACTACGCAGTTCCGTATGCTTTACAGCAGCAAATGATAAAAGAGAATGGAACGGTTAAAAAAGTTTTTGAAATGAATACATCGCACTTGCCTTTTGTGGTGCAGCCCGATGAGTTTTTAAGCATCATAAATTCTATTCGGTAAAATGAGAAAATTCCATTTGCTTTTAGTGCTGTTGTTTTGTGTAACTACTAAATGTGTATTTGCACAGTTAGAGGAAAGCGATACCGCGCGCTGGCAATACAACAGCACTATTTCAGTTCGGTTCAACACCGGTAATATTCAGCGTTTGATTATTACTCCCGAAGCCAACGTTTCGCATTTGCCTAAAAATAAGCTCTGGGGTTTTTCGCTGCGTGAGCGATATACGTTTGGCACTTTTGGAAAATACAGAACAGAGAACGATTTACTGTCACGCAATTTTTTGTATTTTATTCCAGAAAAAAGAATTTATCCATACCTTATGTTTTGGATGAACACACATGAGCGGCAGCGTTTACTATTCCGTTATCAGGTAGGGCCAGGTGTAACTTTTGTTCCGTTAAAAATGAAAGGGCATGTCATAAAATTGAGTGCTACGGTTACTTACGAGCAGAATTGGTATAGAGAAAATCACTTAACGTATTTGAGCGACACATCGGCAACGAGCTACAATGTTTTCAGAGCAACAGCCCGTTTATTTGGCTCGCATAAAATTGCTAAAGGCATACTTGATTTATATTATGAATTTCTTTGGCAGCAATCGCTTGCCGG
>JBKJJB010000070.1:0-9652 GCA_046598235.1 Chitinophagales bacterium | reverse complement strand
GTACAACTTAGGTGTTTTTACCAATCGTTTTCCAAAATTTTTATGATGCGGACGAAGAAGGAAAATAATGTAGCTTGCTTCTAATACACTCAACCAACTCTGCACGGTTTTAATATCTACTCCCAACTCGTTACTGATAGCATTAGCGTTTACCATTTGTCCAATTCGCGCTGCACACAATTTTATAAAGCGGTTAAACAATTCAATACGCTGTACATTTACAAGTTGGCGCACATCGCGCTCAATGTAAGTGCGAACATAACTTGCCAGCCAGGTATTTCTATCTACACTTTTTTGAAACACACGCGGATAGCCACCTTTAAAAAAAACATCTTCCACTTTAGCCGAAAGTTTTTTTGCGTTTCGTAATTCATTAATAGAAAGCGGCAACAAAGTATATAGTGCCGTTCTTCCCGCTAAACTCTGACTGATGTGTGCGTTCTGTTCAAAATTTTGAGAACCGGTGAGAATGAATTGCCCTTTCTTACCCGTATGGTCAACTTCGGCTTGCACGTATGAAAAAAGTTTAGGTGCATACTGCGCTTCATCAATTATCAACGGGCGTTTATGATTATCTTCTAAAAAACCACGCGGGTCGCTATTAGCAAAATCGCGCTGGTCAATAGCCTCAAGGTTTACATAGCTACTACCAACAAGGTGTTTGGCTAAAGTTGTTTTCCCCGATTGGCGCGGACCGGTAATAGTTACTACCGGAAAACCTTTCATGGCTTTCTTAATAAATGGAGTTAAATCTCTTCGTATCATCTTTACAAATTTGGAATTAAATTCCAAATTTGTAAAGATTATTCGGTATTACAAAATCTATTTTCTAAGAAGCTGTTTGGATTCGTTTCTTTAATCTTCATACGCTACATAAACTTTAGAGAAGTTTAAAACTTCTCTAAAGTTCTCTGACTGCTGCAGGGAATTTTTTAGAATAAATTCCCTACAGCCTCTATGGAATTATAACCGTTTTAGATTTAATAGAGTGCGCACTGAAATATCCCAATGCCGCTGGTGTAAAAATTGCATCGGGATTAGCGGGCGCTGCCGGTGCACCAAAATTGTTTTGGTTTTGATCGAACTGATCGAAGAAGGTATAGACCTCCTTAGAGATACTCCATAACTCTGCTTCTAAGGTATCGCCAGAAACTAAATCCTCATGCGGAATATCGAACTCGCGAATTTTTCCATCCCATAAACGATCGCGGTGCTCGGCATGATAACCATCGCGTACAGAAAATACATGATAATAATTCGGTAATCCTGCTGGATCATGAATCTGCATTTTAGCTTCAATATTTTGTTTGCCGTCAAAATCAGTTTCTGTTGTAAACAAGATGGTATCAATAGCCACTGGTGGATTCATTTTGCATAGCGAAATGTAAGTTGTGCCTTCAACCGTTGCACTCAATTTATAGGTTCTACCCACTACACCTTGTATAAAATTGGTTTGGTAAAGACCGGTAATAAAACCCGGCACAAGCGTATCTACATTGCCGGCATCATCGCTAATAATTACCTGTGAACCACCCAAGCCAGTGAAATCATTGTTCTCGGTGTACAGTCGCGACTTAGTAATAACTACAAAATAAGGACCGGGCTTGTCGTTCACTCGTCCTTCAATAACAACTTGCGGCTCAGAGTTCTTCAACTTCAAATCAATTTTTTCGGTGCAAGCGGTATTGATAATAACGGCAACTGATACGATAGCGATTGTTCTAAAAATATTCTTCATAATTATTTTACTTTTTTCTTTGCTGGTGAAACACTGAATTTGAAATTGTAGGTGATAGACGGAACAATGCGGAAGAGATAAGTTTTCTCGGCATAACTTGTTCCTTTAGCATAATCTGTTGTAAAATCTATACTGTATGCATTCTTACGCGCATACAAATTGTAAACGCTGATATTTAAATCATGCTCCCATGTTTTTCTTTTCTTCAAAACAAATGTAGCTCCTATATCTAACCGGTGATAAGCCGGAAATCTGTCTTGATTTCTATCGCCATAGAGTGGAATAATTTCTCCGTTCAACACATATTTACCAATGGGGAACGTAGCTGCAAGCCCTGTATAATATACCCACGTAGCCGAAACATTTATGCGAGGAGTAATGTCATACATCAGCACGATACTCAAATCATGCGTGCGGTCGTAACGTGAAGCAAACCACGTCTCCTGATTCACCGTTGGAAATTTTCTTTCGCTGCGCGAGAAAGTGTAACTCACCCAACCCGTGAATTTTCCCGTTGCCTTCTTAAAGAAAAACTCTGCACCATACGCCCTGCCAACTCCCAACAATAATTGATTCTCTACGGTTTCGTTTGCGCGAAGAGTTGCTCCATTCTTGTAATCAATTTGATTTTGCATCCATTTAAAATAACCTTCTACCGAAACCTGAAACATGTCCTTATAAAAATTGACGAAGTAACCCGCACTTACCTGATCTGCAATTTGTGGTTTTACATTATTCGTGGTCATAACCCAACGGTCTGTAGGAAAAGAAGTGGTAGTAGCTGAAAGTTGATGAAGGTTCTGAACATTGCGCGAGTAAGCCGCCTTAAAACTCATGTTGTTATAAAAATTGTAACTCACAGAAATACGCGGCTCAGCATTGAAATATGTTTTGTTGAACTGACCGAGTTTTAAATCGAAAGTGTCAATGGTTTCATCATTCGGAAATTTGAAATATTTAGATGGCCCAACCTGACTAAAAATTGAAAAACGAACTCCGTAATTGATGTTTACCTTATTCCATAGTGAAACTTCATGCTGGGCATACACTGCGTTTTCCCAACCATAATTTTTTGTGAGAAAAATGTTTCCAATGCGTGTGGTGTCTTGTGAAATAACTTGCCCGGGAACGATAGTGTGGAAGGTAGTTAAGAAGCCAAACTTGAATTTGTTTTTAGAGTTGAGATAGAAATCCAAATCTTCTTTCAAACTAAAATCGCGAATCTGTGATTTCACATCAATGTTGGCTACGTTAATTCCAATGGTATAATTGAATTCGTTGTAGATAAATGAAGTGTTCGAAAAAAGTTTATCGCTGAAAATATGGTTCCATCGTAGTGTGGCTGTCGCATTGCCATAAATAATACTGAACCTATCTTGAAACCCGAATTTATCCTGACCGAAGTAGCCGGAAAGAAAAATTCTATCGCGTTGACCAATCCTATAGTTTGCCTTTGCGTTTATATCGTAGAAATAAAGGATACTTTTCTTTACCTGTTCATTTTTAGAAAGCTTCAAAAACAAATCGGCATAGGTTCTTCTGCCTGTAACAATAAAGGAACCCTTATCCTTCACAATGGGTCCTTCAATATTCAGTCGAGAAGAAATCAAGCCGATACCTCCACCAATCACATACTCCTTGCTGTTACCTTCTTTCATTTTAATATCAAGCACACTTGCCAATCTTCCGCCATACTCTGCGGGCATGTTGCCTTTGTAAAGCGTTGCGTCTTTAATTGCATCGTTGTTGAACACTGAGAAAAAGCCAAGCAAGTGCGAGGCATTGTAAACTGTTGCTTCATCCAGCAAAACCAGATTCTGGTCATTGCTGCTGCCACGCACATAAAATCCGCTGTTTCCTTCTGAGGCAGGCTGCACTCCGGGCAGCAACTGAATCGTTTTCAGAATATCCTTTTCACCAAATAGCACAGGAATTTTTTCGAGCTGTTTCATGTCCAGCTTAATCGCGCTCACCTGTGCATTGGTAATATTCTCGTTACTTTTTTTGGCGGTCACCTCTACTTCTTTCAAAGTTTTGGAAGAAGGAGAAAGCGAAACATTAATACTTTGATTCTTTGAGGAATCAAGCGTAACAGCAAAATCATCATAGCCAACATAGCGAACCGCTAATTCCTTTTTGGAGGAAGGAATAGTAAGCGAATAAAAACCGTAAGCGTTTGTAACCGCTCCAATGCCTGTAGTATCTTTTAGAAAAACAGTTGCCCCGATTAGTTCCTCACCTGTTTTGCCATCTTTGATAGTTCCGCTGATGGTAAATTTTTCGGAAGTTGTTTTGTTTTGAGAAAAAAGAGTAGAAGAAAGCAGAAAACACAGAGCAATCAATAAAGCATTTTGGAACATTCAGAATTTCAATTTAATGCGCAAAAGAAGAAACATATTATTACTTGTCTTATTTTTTGAGTTATTGGTAATGCTATACAAATGAGTTAATTGGAAAAGGCATTTCATTGAACAAAATATCATTACAATTGTTGTGAGGTGATGAAAAAACTACTCCCCATTTTATTTCTATGCTTTGTGCTTACCAGCAATACAAAAGCGCAAACAGGTATAATTAAAGGAACTCTCCGCGAAGCAGTATCGGGCAAGTCAGTAGAATTTTCCTCGGTGCAGTTAGAAGGAACTTCCTTTGGAGCTTTGACCGATTCGGCTGGTTTCTTTGAAATAAGAAATTTACAGCCCGGAATTTACAATGTGAGAATAACCTCTGTGGGCTACAAGTCTAAGGGGATTCCTGAAGTAGAGGTAACCAATGCAAAGCCGGCCACATTAAATCTTGAAATAGAAGTTGAAGCTACCGAAATAAACGAGGTAGTAGTGCAAGCCAATCCTTTTACCAAAAAAGATGAAAGTCCAATTTCAGTTCGTACGATAGGGGTAAACGAAATTCAGCGTTCGCCAGGGGGCAATCGTGACATTTCTCGCGTTATTCAGGCATTGCCCGGCATTGGTTATAGCTCCTCATTTCGCAACGATTTAATTGTGCGTGGTGGCTCACCGGCAGAGAACCGGTTTTACATTGACGATATTGAAATCCCCAACATCAACCATTTTTCTACTCAAGGCGGCTCTGGCGGACCGGTTGGTTTAATAAACGTAGATTTTATTCGGGAAGTAAATTTTTATTCCTCTTCTTTTCCTGCTAACCGGGGCAATACGTTAAGCTCTGCGATGGATATACGGCTACGCGATGGGCGCGATGACCGTTGGGGAGGAACTATTACCTTAGGTATTACTGATGCTGCTTTATCTATGGAGTCTCCGCTCGACAAAAAAAAGAAAGTAACCATGTTGGCTTCGGTAAGAGCTTCTTACTACAACTGGTTCTTTAAACTGATACAGGTGCCAATTTTTCCAAATTATAATGATGCACAGGTAAAAATAAAGTGGAAAATAAATCCCAAGAATGAAATCGAATTTTTGAGTCTTACTGCTTGCGATATTTTTAAACTGAATTTAGCCGCCAATAAAACCGAATCGCAACAATTTACTTTACGTGTATTGCCTGAAAACAATCAGTGGAGCTATACGAATGGTTTTAAATACACCCACTATTTTGAAAACAGCTATCTGCAAACGGTGGTAAGCAGCAGCCAATTGGTTAATAAGGCGGTGAAATACATAAACAACGACCGCAGTCTTGCTAAAACTCTCAACTACAGTTCTATTGAATCGGAAACAAAATTCCGGATGGAATACATTGCCCGTAAAAACGGATGGAAATATTATGCAGGCGTGGGTTATGAGTTGGCTTATTACTACAACCGCTCCGATTTTCAGGGACCTCTTACTTTGCTTATAATTATCTGACAAAGCTTTTCGTGCACAAGTACGGGGCTTTTGCATCTGTTAGTAAAAGTGTAGCAAACAACCGGCTAATGCTTTCGCTTGGCTTACGGTTAGATGGCAACAGCTACAACACTAAAATGTCTAATCTGCTTTCTCAAACTTCGCCTCGCTTTAGTTTATCCTACAACATTCTTGATGCTTTGCGTTGGAATTTTAATACCGGTTACTATCATCAAATGCCTACTTACACGGCTTTGGGGTATAGAGATACTGCCAATATTTTGGTGAATCAAAACCGATTGACCTACCAGCATTGCTTACATGTAGTTACAGGTTTAGAATACAGCACAAAATTCAATAGTCGGGTTTCTGTAGAGGGCTTTTACAAACAATATTTCAATACACCGCTTTTGCTTGATGACAGTGTTGCACAGGCAAACCTGGGTGGCGATTTTGGCGTGGTAGGGAACGCTCCTGCGGAAAGCAAAATAAAAGGTCGCAGTTATGGCGTGGAATTTTTATACGAACAAAAATTATTCAAAGGCTGGTACGGTATTGTGGCTTACACACTTTTTTGGAGCCAGTTTGAAGACAAAAACCAACGCTATGTTTCCGCCACTTGGGATACTCGCCACATCATCAGCTTTACTGCCGGCAAAAAATTTAAGCGCAACTGGGAGATAGGATTGCGTTATCGGGTACAGGGTGGCAGACCTTACACCCCATACAACACCGCTTACTCATCGTTGATTCCTGTTTACAATTCCAATCCTCAGGGAGTCTTTGATTACAACCAACTAAACACTTTACGCCTGCCCTGGTTTCACCAAATGGATATTCGGGTTACCAAAAAATGGTATCTCAAAAAGTTCAGCCTGGAAGTTTACCTGGATATTCAGAATGTTTACTTTAATAAAACACGCGATGTACCATCTTTAGTTCCGGTAACAGATGCCAATAATCAACCGGTATATGCCGACCCAACTCACTATCAGTTAAAACTTTTAGAGAATAAGAACGGAGTGCTTCAGCCGCAACTCGGAATTATCATCAGCTACTAACGATTGAAGTTTGTTAGATTTTATGTTTGTTTTATTCGGCAATAAAAGCTGTGAAACATGAAATTGGCAACACTTACTCTCATCTTATTTATAACCACCAATACCTTTTCGCAGACAAATCTTTACGAAGGCCCTCCCGTTTTTCACGGAGCAAAAATTACAGGCAACCTTCCCAATACGGAATTCCTTTTCACGGTTCCCGCTACCGGTGAAAGACCTATCACCTTCTCTGCTGAAAATCTTCCGAAAGGTTTGAATATCGAATCTTCCGCAGGAATTATTCGCGGTATAGTAAAAGAGAAAGGTTCATACGTTGTAAAAATATCTGCTGCCAACGCAAAAGGCAAAGCGGAAGAAAATTTGAAAATTGAAATTGGAGATAAACTTTGCCTTACTCC
Source organism: Chitinophagales bacterium (assembly GCA_046598235.1). Lineage (GTDB taxonomy): Bacteria > Bacteroidota > Bacteroidia > Chitinophagales > LD1 > Bog-950. The sequence continues at coordinate 2,646 of JBKJJB010000070.1, read as the reverse complement.
GCCTATGGGCTGGAACAGTTGGAATGTTTTCACTAATACACTTGATGAAAAGTTAGTAATAGAAATTGCTGATGCAATGGTGAGTTCAGGCATGCGCGACCTCGGTTATCAATACATTAACATGGATGATTACTGGCACGATTCAACACGCGCAGCAGATGGACGCCCGTTAGCGAATCCTCAAAAATTTCCGCATGGAATAAAATGGCTGGCAGATTATGTTCATTCGAAAGGTTTGAAACTCGGCATTTACTCTGATGCAGGAAACAAAACTTGCGGCAAATGTTTTGGTGGTTTTCAACACGAAGAAGTTGACGCGAAAGTATATGCAGAATGGGGAATTGATTTGCTGAAATACGATTTCTGTTTTGTGCCGTGGAAAAAGAAAGAAGCTATTGCGCGCTATACAAAAATGGGAACAGCTTTAAAAAGCAGCGGTCGCTCTATTGTTTACAGCTTGTGCAATTGGGGCTTATTTTCTCCTTGGAAATGGGGTGAACAAGTTGGTGGAAATTACTGGCGTACTACCCCCGATATTATTGATACCTGGAATGGCGGTCCGTTCTGGTATGGAAGTTTCACAAGCATTTTAAAAAAGCAAACCAAGCTTTATAAGTATGCCGGACCCGGTCATTGGAACGACCCTGACATGATGATTGTAGGTAATTACGGAAAAGGAAAAGCAACAGGTGGCGGAGGAAAATATAAGGGCATGAGCGACCTTGAATATCAAACGCACATGAGTTTGTGGTGTATGCTTAACTCTCCTTTGCTTTCAAGTTGCGATTTGCGTAGTATGAACGATGCCACAAAAAATATTTTACTCAATCCTGAAATTATTGCCATTAATCAGGATGAATTAGGCGAGCAAGCGAAAATGATTTCTTCTAAAAGTGGAATTAAGGTTTACAAAAAGAATTTGAAAGATGGCTCTGTTGCAGTTGCAGTTTTTAATTCATCGAAGAGCGAAAAAGAATTTGATTTGAAGAATTTGTTGCTTGAGTTAAATGGAACTTACACCGCTCATGATGTGTGGCAAAACAAAGATGCCGGTATTCTTAAAGATAAAATAACACTTACTGTAAAGCCGCATGAAACAATTCTTTTAAAATTGAGTCCTTACAAATTCACTTTTTAAATAAAAAATTTAATGAAAAAAATTCTCCTGCTAATTCTCACTTGCTCTTACGCAATACTCTTTGCACAAGACACTCCTAAAACTCAAAATGTAATTCTCGTTACCTACGATGGTTACCGTTGGCAGGAACTTTTTAAGGGTGCAGAAAAGAAACTAATCAACAGCAAAAAATTAGTGAAAGATATTGATGCAATGAAAAAGAATTTCTGGGCAGATGATGCAGTTTCCCGCAGAGAAAAGGTAACTCCGTTTTTGTGGAATGTTATGGCAAAACAGGGAAGTATCATTGGTGTACGCAAGCACGGAAGCAAAATGAAGGTGACAAACCGCTATCGTTTTTCTTATCCCGGCTACAACGAAATTTTCAGTGGTTACGGTGACCCTAAAGTAAACAGCAACGACTTTCCTGACAACCACAACCTTACCATTTTTGATTTGCTGCAAGCCGATGAAAAATTTAAAAACAAATTAGTAGCAGTTGCTACCTGGGATGCCTTTCCACGAATTATCAATACCCACCGAAACGGAGTTCCTGTTTATGTAAATATTAAAGACACAGCCGGAACCTGCAAAAGCGGAAATATTTTGTTCCAAGGTTGGGATACAAAATGTCCTGCGAGTAACGGATTTATTTTATCCGATTCGTTGACGTATCATTTTGCGAAAGAATACATCGCTAAAAATCATCCTCGCTTTGCGTTTATCGGGTTTGATGAAACCGACCACTTTGGTCACGAAGGTCAATATGATTCTTATTTACATTCAGCTAATCAATTAGATAGTTACATGCAAGACCTTTGGAATTTTATTCAAAGCGACCCGCAATACAAAGACAACACTACGCTCATTATCACTTGCGACCACGGTCGCGGTAAAACAGGAACACAAATGTGGCGACACCACGGAGGATTAGTGTTACCTGCCGATAAAATATGGATGGCTGCTATTGGTGCAGGTGTAAAAAATGAAGGAGTATTAAAGAAAGGTAAGTTCTACCAAAAGCAAGTTGGGCCTACCATTGCCAAACTTTTCGGAAAGAAATTCTATGAAGGAAAAAAAATCGGAAAGCCGATAGATGAAATTTTGAAGTAACTATTCTATCACTATTTTATTAATGATGAGTCCTGCTTTCAGAAAGTAAATTCCTTTTGCAAAATCTTCAGTCTGAATAACAGTTCTGTCAGAAACGGCAATTGTGCTGAATACTTTTTTACCATCTACTGAAAATACTTCGAGCAATTCTCCCTGTAATCCTGAAACCGTAAACTCTCCGGAACTTGGATTCGGGTAAACAGAAAAATTTTCTTCAGCCAAAATATTATTTGAAGAAGTTGGCGTAAGTAACCACGATTTTCCATCAAGATTCCATGAATTATATGTTTCAGGATTTATTCCCGAATCGTAAATCAAATGATGCAGGGCAGTAACTGTAATATCGGCATGAACCGGTGACTGCCCTGCATCATTTGATTTACGATTCGGGAATAAATCCTGAAACATATAATTCA
>JBKJJB010000025.1:0-3858 GCA_046598235.1 Chitinophagales bacterium | reverse complement strand
TATTTGTGGTAGCGGTTGAAAATCTGGTGGTCGGTGTAGAAACAGATTTTTAAATCATCATCAATAAAGCCGTGATGAATGCCTACATGCACGGGAGCAAAAACTTCCTCGTTGGTTTTGCCATTCTCTTTTGTAGGATGAACTGTCTTCACTTTCAAATCATGAAAGATGGCGTAGAAGCGTTCCACCTGTTTAGGATTCTCGGCAAAAATTAAATTGGTGTAGCCGCGCTCATCGTTCTCGTGAAGATTGCGGATGAGCAAATCGAAATTCTTGTTGAAGGAAGGTTGTGGCTTTGCGTGAAATGCAATTACCCCCTGCCCCCTAAAGGGGTTTCCGGTTTCGTTTTTGAAGAACTGCTTTCTGCCGAATTCAATTACCCTGAATCTTGCAATGCCTTTCAGAAAATCTGCTGTGCCTAAAAACACATCTTCTGCTTCGCCTTCGAGCAAAGGATGATTAGGATGTTCAATTCGTTTCTTCTTTATATCGGGCTGAATCTTTTTCGCTTTCTCCATCGCCAAGCCAAACACATCGAGAATCATCTGAGCATCTTTTATCCAGATGATGGTGTTGGGTGGAAACACTTCGAGTACCGAAGTTTTTTTGTCGTTGGTGAAGTGTGTTTGAATATTGGGCACAATCGTTACGCTGGCAATCTTCTTCTGGCTCAATTGCGAAAGCGGGTCGAAGGTGCGGATGCTTTCAATCTCTTTGCCGAATAACTCCACGCGATAAGGAAACTCATTGCCGAAAGAAAACACATCCACAATGTCGCCACGGATGCTGAACTGTCCCGGCTCATACACAAAGTCAACGCGCTCAAATTCAAAATCAACGAGCAGGTCAATCATAAAATCAATGTCGAGCTTTTCGTTTACGCGCATGCGCAGCGTTTGCTCGTTGAGCACTTCCTGCCGCACTACTTTTTCGAACAGCGCTTCGGGGTAAGTAACAGCCAGCTCAGCTTTGCTATTGCTGTTGCTGAGACGGTTGACGGTTTCGGTGCGCAGCAGCACATTATTGTTGTTGAGCTCGCTGAAATCCTGCGGGCGTCTGAACGAATCGGGAAAGAAGAAAACATCTTTGGACCCCACCCCAACCCTCCCCGAAGGGGAGGGAGTAGCAGCCGCTTTGCTCAATATGTTCTTAAGGTTGTTTTGAAAATAAGCGGCTTCTTCTTTATCGCTCAGCACAAAAAGATGATTGAAATCGGTCTGCTTAAAAACAGCCGCGGCAATAAAAGCGTCCTGCGAACCGATAAGCCCTTGGAGGAAAATATCATTTCCCTGTCCAGTATCGGGTGAATAAGTGTCGTCTTTAAGAAGTGAAAGCAGTTGCTTTACCTGTTCGGAATCGGAGTAGCGTTTAAGTATTTCTTCTAAGGTCATAAAAAAGATAATGCCCCGATCCCGCATTTTATTGCGGGACGGGGTTGAATTTGAAGGGGCGAATATAAAAATGGTCATGCAGATATTGTTCCCTTCTACGTTTTATTTCGTTCAACAATCCTTATCTTTGATAAAACTTAAAATATGAAAACACTAGTAGTAGAAATTGAGTCTGAAGCTAGAGCTAAAGAAGTTTCCACCATGCTCTCGGCTCTCAAGTATGTGAAGCGCGTGACTAGCATAAAAAAGCGTAAAGACATGATTGCCGCCTTAGAAGAACACGAAACGGTAAAGTCTGCCATAGTGAAAAGGAAAAACAAAGCCATTGCTAAATATTTGTGATGAAAGTAAGTCAGCGCGATATAGTGGAATTGAATTTTGAATTGCCTGATGGTAAAATGAAAATTCATCCGGCATTAGTAGTCTCGAACCAAAATGTTTTGGACACCGAAGATATTTTCTATGCAATAATGATTTCTTCAAAACCATTTAACGATGATTTTACTTTTGAGTTAAGCAATAATATGCTCAGCAAACCGCTACCTAAAAAGTCATTTGTAAAATGTCAGTTACTGCAATCTTATAGTACTGTTGAGGTGATTTCAAAAATCAGTTCTGTAAAGCCGGAATATTTCGAAAAAATAAAGAAGCGAATATTCGAAACGGTGTTTTAGATTTTATGCCCCGTCACGGTTATGTGCGGGGTTGAAATTGAAGGGGCGAATATAATGGTTGTAATAAAAGCTACACCTCACGAAAATGGATTAGTTACAAAGTCTAACTAATCCTGCTTGATCGCGGACATGGCCCAACTCTTTTGCTTTTAAAAAATCCGCGCATGCTTCTTCTTTTTTTCGAAGCTTCATTTTGGCAACTGCCCTGAAATAGTAGGCAATACCTGCTTTATCATTAAATGAAATATTTATATCTAAATCCTGTACTGCTTCTGTATACTTATCCAGAAAAATCTCTGCCAAGGCACGATTATAGTAAGCCAAATAAAATGTTGAATCTTCCTTTATGGCTTTTGTAAAATCAGAAACAGCTCCTTGATAATTCTTATCATTTTGCTTTTCAACTCCCCGGTTATATAAATCATATACCTTTTTTGAATACTGCTTTGTTTGTGCAGAAGCATGAGAAGTAAATAAAATATTGGATGCTATGATAATGGTGAGAGCCGTTGTTATATACTTCATTCTATAGCGAATTTATTATTTCTCCCTATTCCCAAGGTCTGTAAAAAAGTTTAGCCCCGACACGGTTATGTGCGGGGTTGAAATTTGAAGGGGCGAATATAATGCGAGCGACCAATTCACACAGGTTTTAAAACCTGCACATTTTTAAACTACTTTCACCCGAACAAATTTCTGATATGAAAAAACTGCTATTTGTATTACCTCTGCTTTGCTGCATGTATGGTTCAGCGCAACAAGTAAAAGTTTCGAAGGGCAAACCTTTCGCTTTAGGTTATCAATATTCGTTTGACACTTACGAAGGTTTGGTTTCGGATGATGCCAACGCCTACTTATATGAATACCACAATAACAAACTGGTTACAGTTAATGCCTCGGGAGATGTAACTGCCGAAGTAAGCACCGACATTAGCAGTAAAAACAATAAGGCAGGAGTGGAGAAAGCATTTGCCCTAAATGGTAAAATGTATCTTATACTTTCGGAGCCATCGGGTGATAAAACAAGTCTTGTTTGCTATGAGCTTTTAAAAGATGGCAAACTTTCATCGGCATCCATCGCTTCGTTTACAACAGCTTTAAACGATGTAATAAGCATAGAGTATGCGCCTAAATTTACCAGTATGAAAATAGGAGGCAAACTGGCTATTGAAGTTTCGGAAGATAAATTGAAGGTGGGTATATTCTACCTTGAACTGGGCAAGCTGAAGGAGGATGTAAAAGCATCGGTAGTAATGCTGGACGGAAGTTTTAATAAACTATGGAGCAATAAACTAAGCATGCCGCTCAAATACTGGTGGGTTCCTCCGGTGCGCACCGCTATTGAATCGTTCAGGATTGATAACATGGGCAATGCCTGCGCTATGGTGGCTTCAGCCAAAAACGATAATTATTCGGTAAGGGCAATACATGCAGTGGTTATTAATTCAAAGGGGGTGGTATTTAAAAATGCGCTGCCTGTATCTTCTTCAAAATTTGTGATTAATGCCGATGCCGATTTCGATCAAAAAGGAAATGTGTTGCTGGCAGCTTCGCTTTCCAACCCCGAAAAAGATTTGGGTTATGGACTTAAGCTGGTGAAATTTAATACTGATTCAGGTAAGGCAGTGTTTACAAAAGATGTTCCATACACTAAAGTAAAAGTGGAGTTTGATAAGAATCGGAATTTTTACGAATTCGATTATTATTTTATTGAAGCAGTGCGCCTGACTGCACGGGGTGATATTTACATTGCCGAAGAACAGCGGATATATGACCCTGCATCAGAACTCGCC
>JBKJJB010000015.1:0-4712 GCA_046598235.1 Chitinophagales bacterium | reverse complement strand
TCTTTATGAACCTCATCAAAAAACTCCAGTTTCAAATACGGAAATCCTTTACTGAATTCTTTCTGAACCTCAGCTACGGTGCGCGAATCTTTGATGTGTAGTTTCATGGCAATAAGTTTTATTTATGACAACAACTCTGTTTAGTACAATCTGTTTTACCTAATTCAGGACTGAGATAAGGAATGCCTAAATTCATTCCTCGCAAAATCAAAACACAAGCCATCATCGCTACAAACACCGGCACCGCTCTTCTGACTTTGCTTCTCCATTCAACGCTTATCAGATTGGATGCCAGCGATACAAAGAGCATAGCAGGTAATGTTCCCAATCCAAACATCATCATGAACAGACTTCCCTTTACTGAATCTCCCGTTGCAATGGCTCCTGCCACTCCTAAGTAAACCAAGCCGCAGGGAAGCAGTCCGTTCAACACACCAATCAGAAAAAGCGATGCAAAATTTACCCGACTTTTTTCAGGCGGGCTTTTCTGCTTAAATAAGTTGCTCAACAAAGATTTCACTTTTGAAACGAAAGGGAAGATGACTTTAGTCAATCCGAATTCTGAACTTAACCGGGAAGGTAACAGCAGCCCCAGCAAAATCAGAACGCCAAGGCTGATGGATAAAACCTGCTGGTAGCCTCCTATCACAAATCCTTTCCCTAGTAATCCGAATATCAAACCGAAAATTCCGTAGGTAAAAACCCTTCCTGCATTGTAAATAACTCCTCCGGCAACCTGTTTGAATTTACTCTCCCTCCCAAGAGGTAGAGCAAGCGCAATGGGGCCGCACATACCTATGCAGTGAAAACTGCCAAGAAAACCAAGAGTAAGAGCTGCTATAAAAATTTCCATCAGTTGATATTGATAAAACCTTCTGTGTAGTAACCCACTTCATCTGCGTTCCAGTTAATCTGCATTTGATACGCTCCATGCTTTAATTTTTCTGTGTTCATCATACAAACGTTGTTTGCATCCGGCTCGCACACCATGGAAAAATCTTTTGCTTTATCGCTGGGGCAGTAGAATAAAACATTTGCACTCACCTTTTTACCCGCTACTTCTTTCGGAAATTTCAGCGCCACAGTTTTGTTGTTTACTTCCCAGCTTAGTTGTTCATTCAGTTGGTTGGCCCTTGTCTGTTTTTCCAGCTGTTCCTGATATTTTAATTCTTTGGCGTAGTAATCGGTTGAAACCAAATCCACATTCACGGTCGTAGTTTTCCAAACGAGGAACATCATGAAGGCAACAAAAACTCCGTAAAAAATTACAATGCGCCATCCCCAGGAGATACCGGCCCCCAAACCCCCGAAGGGGGCTTTAAAGACAAATCCATCATTTGCTGTTTTGTTAGATTCTGTTTTCATATTCAGAGTTTATGTTTGATTTGTATTTAAGTCCTCCTTCGGGGGATTTAGGGGGCTACGAAATTTGTTTTCACTTCAGTTATCTTTTCACCTCCCTGATAAATTCCGATTTCAATTTTGTTCTTGCGATGGTGAACATTCTTCTTATCGAGGATTACGAAGAATACTCCATCGCCTATGGATTCTTTCTTCACCAGCAAATCTTTACCTACCATTTTAATTTCACCGGGTATTTCCTCATCCTCCAATTTCAGCGTAAGGGGAATATCCTTTCGTGTTTTATTCATCAGCTTGATGTTATACAGGTTGCTGATTTTATTGTCAGGTTGCTCCTGATACAACATTCCCTGTGCCCGCATGATGGTGGCTTGAACATCTTTGCGGGTGGAAAGCAAAACACCCAAAGCAACAAGCAGCAACACCAAAACAAAAGTATAGGCAGCTATACGGGGAGTGAATTTTACTTTCTCTTTTTTAGCAATGTTATTTTCAGATGCATAGCGAATCAGCCCAAGCGGACGATGCACCTTGTCCATAATTTCATCGCAGGCATCAATGCAGGCAGTGCAGTTTACACACTCCATTTGTGTGCCGTTGCGAATGTCAATTCCGGTAGGGCAAACTTTTACACATGCAAAGCAGTCAATGCAATCCCCCAGTTTATTTTCTTCATGCTTATTCACTTTCCCTCTCGGTTCTCCGCGCACATAATCATATGCTACCACAATAGAATTTGGGTCGAGCATTACTCCTTGCAATCGTCCGTAAGGACAAACAATTAAACAAGCCTGCTCACGAAACCACCAATACACAAAAAAGAAAACCCCGGTGAATATTATCAGCGGAATAAAAGTGCCTATATGTTTGAAAATTCCTTCGCGCACGTATAGCAGTACATTATCCATGCCGATGATGTATGCCAAAAAGTAGTTGGCGATGATAAACGACATGGTAAAAAACGCAATGAACTTTCCTCCACGCTTCAAAATTTTCTCTCCGTCCCATGACTGTTGGCTTAAACGTTTTTGTTTTTCTGCATCACCTTCTATCCAGTATTCAATTTTGCGGAAAACCATTTCCATGAAAATGGTTTGCGGGCAAATCCATCCACAGAAAATCCTACCAAACACCACGGTGAAAAGCACCACGAATACAACAAAAGTCAGAAACCCTAATGCGAACAGGAAAAAATCCTGTGGCCAGAAAATAACTCCGAACAGAATGAATTTACGCTCTAACAGATTGAAGAGGAACAGCGGCTCATCATATATCTTTATCCATGGAAGAGTAAAGAATACAGCCAGATAAACTACACTTACAACCGTTCGCCAGTTGTAGAATTTCCCGACTGGCTTCTTGGCAAATATCCAATTGCGATTACCGGTTTCGGTAATCGTTCCAATAGAATCTCTAAACTCATCACTGCGAACACTCATAAAACCTCTCCTAAATCCTCTCCAAAGCCCGCCTGAATGACACAGTCGGGCAGGGAGAGGACTTTAGATACTTTTTTTATTTGTTGAATCAATAGTCCCCTGTATTGGTTCTCCCCCTTCGGGGGAGTTAGAGGGGGTTAAATCTCCCTGTGCCTCTTTAGCGTTTGGAGGATTAGAGCCTACAATAGAATGGATATAGCTTGCCACATTTCTTATCTGTGTGTTGCTTAAATCAGTTTGCCAACTCTTCATTCCCTTTGCAGGCCAGCCATATTTCACCGTCTTGAAAACGTCATTCAACGCTCCTCCATGCAGCCAGTAGTTATCCGTAAGATTGGGCCCAACTGCATTTCCTTCACCTGCATTTCCGTGACAGGCAGCGCAATTTGTTTTATAAATATCCATCCCTTCTGTAATGCCGGAAGCATCAGCAAGTTTCACATTGCTCTCATCCACATTGTTTACATTCTTCCTGTTGAATTCTTCTACATCCAGTTTTGCCTGCAACACTTCAGCAGTGTATTCATCTTTGCTCGATGGACCTCCACCGAAATAGAAATAGCCCAGATAGCCGATTGACCAAATAATAGAGATGTAGAAACTGTATTTCCACCACGGAGGAAGATTGTTATCTAACTCACGGATGCCATCATAGTTATGGTCGAGGAGAATGTCTTTTTCCTTTTCAACAGGAACAGATGCATTCAGGTTGTCGAACAACCTCGGCATGTGAATCTCGAATGGTTTTGCTTCTTCTTTTTTATCGGAAAGTTCATTTAATAACGAGCGAATTCTTAGCAACATCCAAAGCATTACTAATATCTCCATGCTTAATACCAGAATGCCTGTCCATAAATCCATATCAATATTTACTGCGGTTGAAGCAACAGCCGGTGCAGCTGTCGTGGCAGCATCCTGTGCGTTGCTGAATGAAAAAGTAAAAAGTAGTAATAAGGTGCTTGCAATTTTACCTCTCTTATCCAATACTAATTTGGTAAGGTTAACCATCGTATTGCCCAACAATAAAATGGCGACTAATAGAATTGCCGTAGAAGCAACTAATAAATACATCATTGAGTTATCTTTTGTGGCTGCGGGTGCTGCTGTGGTGGTGGCAGCGGCATCCTGCGCAAATGCAACAGCAACAAAGAGAAGCCCTGAAGAAGTGGCTGCTATTTTTTTAAAGGTGTTTATCATTGGTCATGATAAACACCTTTAAAAAAATAGCAGCCACTTTCACAGGACTTCTCTTTGTTGCTGTTGCATTTGCGCAAAACGTTACTGCCACCACCGCAGCAGCACCTGCTGCAACAAACGATAACTCAATGATGTATTTATTAGTTGCATCTACAGCTATTTTGTTAGTCGCCATTTTATTGTTGGGCAATACGATGGTTACACTTACCAAATTAGTCTTGGATAAGAGAGGTAAAATTGCAAGCACCTTATTACTACTGCTTACTTTTTCATTTAGCCAAGCACAGGATGCTGCTACAGCCGCAACGGCAACTGCTACAACCAGAATGAATATTGATTTGAATTTGTGGAGCGGAGTTCTGCTTTTAAGTACTGAAATATTAGTAATGCTTTGGATGTTGCTTAGAATTCGCGTATTGATTTCTGAACTCTCTGATAAAAAAGAAGAAGTAAAACCATTCGAAATTCACATGCCGAGGTTGTTCGATAACCTGAATGCATCTGTTCCTATTGAAAAGGAAAAAGACATTCTCCTCGACCACAACTATGACGGCATTCGTGAGTTAGATAACAATCTCCCCCCTTGGTGGAAATACAGTTTCTACACCTCTATTGTTTGGGCAATAGGCTACCTCGGCTATTTCTATTTCGGTGGAGGGCCATCGAGCAAAGATGAATACACTGCGGAAGTGTTGCAGGCAAAGTTGGATGTTG
>JBKJJB010000402.1:0-2884 GCA_046598235.1 Chitinophagales bacterium | reverse complement strand
TGTTTTGGCAGAAAAAATAAAAACACGGCAAAATAAGAACCTGAAGAATAAATTCAGGTTTGTGGTGCTCAACGATGAAACGTTTGAGGAGAAATTCTCACTCAAACTTTCGCGTATGAATGTTTGGGTTTTTGTGAGCGTGCTGGCTTTTACTGTTATCTTTCTTACCGCAGCCGCCATTATTTACACTCCGCTTAAATATTTTATTCCCGGGTTTGGCGATTACAATTACCGCAGCCAGATACTTCAACTGCAATTTAAAACCGACTCTTTACAAAGCACTATCAGCAGTAGGCAACTGTGGCTTGAAAATGTAATAGCCGTGGCTTCGGGGAATATAGACAGCACCCGCCCCAGCCTGAATACTAAAGCCGATATTGATAAGTCGAAAATCAATCTGAACGATGTTTCGGCTGATGAAAAGGACTTACGGAAAGAGATGGAAGAAGAAGAAAATTATTCACTAAGCATAAACGCCAACCAAAACAGCGGGGCGGTATATGAGGTAAAGCAAATGCATCTGATGGATCCCGTAGAAGGATATGTGACCGATGAATACGATGCCCAAAAAGAACACTTTGGGGTAGACATTGCCGCCAAGGAAGATGCGCCTGTAAAGGCAGTGCTGGACGGCAAAGTAATTTCTGCTTCTTACACTTTAGAAACCGGTTATGTAGTGGCGGTGCAGCATCCCAATAACCTGGTTTCTTTTTACAAACACAATGCAAAACTGCTTAAAAAGGCAGGCGACCTGGTAAGGGCGGGCGATGTAATTGCCATTGTAGGCAGCACCGGTGAACTAAGCACCGGACCCCACCTGCATTTTGAGCTATGGCACGATGGCAGAAGTTTAAATCCAAAAGACTATATTGCGTTCTGAAAAAATGTGTGGATGATTGGATAAATGGAATGTTGGAAAACCAATGACTTTACAGTTATCCATCCATTATTCCATTGTTAACTTTATTTCATTTTGAAGATACCGGCAAAAAGAACCTTTTAATTACCAAAACCTAAAACCATGTTCGGCAAAAACAAACAAGAAGAAGCCAACGCAGCCCTGCGGGTGATGAACCAGTTTGGGCAGGGAACCACCATTAACGGAGATGTAATTACCGATGGCGATGTGCGCATTGACGGTAACGTAACCGGCAACATAACCTCCAAAGCCAAGGTAGTAATAGGCGCAACGGCAGTTATTGAAGGCAACATTCTTTGCCAAAACGCTTACATTGACGGACGCGTAGGCGGAACCCTTGAAGTAATTGACCTGCTTATACTAAGCAAGACCGCCTATGTTTCGGGCGATATTAAAATGAAGAAATTTGTAGTGGAAGAAGGAGCGGTGTTCAACGGCAAGTGCTCGATGGGTATGAGCGTGGCGCGCAATACTTCACTTACCGATGAGCAGCCTGTGCGCCAGAAGATTGCAAATGCAGGATAGGCGGAAATGGAATGGTGGAATAATGGATGAATGGAATAAGAAAACTTTACCACAATTACCTTCCAACAATCCACTATTCCATTTATCCATTTAAGCATGAAACCCGAACCGCAAGAAGGTAAGAAAGTAGTAAACGACTACCTCAAATACTCCGGCATTGGTTTTCAGATTGCGGCAACTATTGGCGTGGGTGTGTTTATCGGCTACCAATTAGATAAGTGGTTGCATACTCCGCAGCCCTACTTTACCCTCGGCTTTTCGTTTGTGTTTGTTATCCTCGCTTTAGTTATTGGGTTGAAAGATTGGGGGAAGAAGAAATAAAAGCGGGTTATGTTACCCTGAGCGTAGCCGAAGGGTGTTGCGTAAGATGCTTCGGAAACTAAAGCATCCTCGTTGCTCTGCTCAATGCTCCCCTTCAAACGAGGATGAGAATGGCAAAAGACAAAAACAAGGGCGAAGCCCGTTTTATATCGAAGGCTTCATTCCATATAGCTCTGCCCATACTCCGGTGTATGGTCTATCAAAAGAAAGCGGATTTTTTAAGTTCATACGCAAACCGCTTTCGGTATTTGTAATATACTTATTGCGGTCGGTTTTATCTAAATTTTTATGAGCCGTAATACTCCAGCAGGTAGAGTTACCCTGTGCAGCAATATCTACACTCCATCGCAAAAACAATTGCCACATTCTAAATAAACGATTTCCGTAATGAGTGTTGATGTATTCTTCATTGCGCATCCAGTTATAATACCACCGGTGAATGGTATGCGAATAGTGAATGCCTATGTTTTCGATATGGGCTACTTCAAAATTTGCATCCTGCAACGCTTCTATTAAAAAAGCTAATGGAGTAGAAGCATCGGCTCCGCTAAAAATATTTTCACTCATAAAAAGTCCCCAAACTAAATCTTGCCAGTGAGGTCCTCTAGCTAAAATGCCAGGGTTGGCGCGCAAACCTGCCTGTTGCAGATAGAACATGCCATCGTCTTCGAGCTTATCGTAAATCATTTTTATAAAGCCCTTAAATTTGCGAATACCTACATGCTCGCCCATTTCGAGGCAGGAAATTTTATTCCACTTTTCCCCCGATGGAATATCGCGGTAGTCCTTGCGTAAAATACGAGCGGTGGCACTTACTCCGTGGTCAGCAATTTGCTGTGTACCCCAATCATAACCATCTTGTGAAATAGTAACACCGGTACCATTAGTACCATAATTTTTAGCTGCATAGGCAATTAGTGTTCCCCATCCGCATCCAATATCTAAGTGCGTATCGCCTTTTCGCAAATCCAATTTATTACAAACCATTTGCATTTTGCGATCTTGTGCCACTTCAAGGCTTTCATTTTTGGTATCCAGAAAAAATCCGCTGGTATAAACCATACGAGGTCCAAGATAGGCGGCAAAAAAATCGTTCCCACGGTCGTAATGTGCGCGCAC
>JBKJJB010000213.1:0-5710 GCA_046598235.1 Chitinophagales bacterium | reverse complement strand
AAGATTGCTGTTTATTGTGTTCCCAAGCAAAGTGCTGTTGCATTTATTAATGGTGGGAAAGTACAGTATGATTTTGATGAAGAACTAATAAGCAATCAAAGTTCAATGCTCTTTCATATAAAGCATCATTGGTGGGACTGCGGAGTGAAGAATGAAGTTGCAGTAGGTGGTAGCAGTAGACAGTTGCCCTTTGGCAGATTGATTTTGTTTGAAAGCAAGAAAGTTTTAATTATTGATTCTGCTTTAGAGAAAACAGAATTTGTGTTAGAGAAAAGGCTGAAAGTAGATTTGGTGATTTTATCACATAGCCCAAAAGTATATTTAGAGAATCTGAAAAAGCTAATTGATTTTAATGAAGTGGTATTTGATTCATCAAATAAACCTTGGCGAATTAATTATTGGAAAAAGGATTGCGAAAAAATGAAGATTAAATATTGGGATGTAGCTGAACAAGGTGCCTATATCAAAGACTTGGCAAAACCCTTCATCTAACGCTCTTCAATATTCCTTCTTCTTGTCTGCTGCGGCAAAGATTTATTGGAGTAATCCCAATTTACCACTTTACAATTTGATAGTGCTTCTCGTAACGGAGTAATTTGTTCTTTTGAGATATTATTATAACTCAAATCCAAAAATTCTAACTGGTTCATTGCTCCTAACTTATTCTTCTCCGCCTCAAAATTCATTTTCAAATTCATGGAGAGATTTAATTCTTTTAAAGAAGTGAGATTTTGAAAATCGGTTGGCAGCGCTGTAAAATCATTTGCTTTCAAATCAAGCCACTTTAAATTTTTCAATTGAGAAAACGAAGCAGGAAAAGAAATAATGAGGTTATTGCGCAAATCAAGTTTCTCTAAATTCGAAAAATTACTGATGCACTCTGGCAATTGCTCAATCAAATTGTCTTTAAGTGAAAGCGTTTTCAGTTTTTTCAATTGACATATTTCATTTGGTAGCGTTTTTATTTTCTTGTCCATTTTATTAAAAAAATTTCCATCAAGATTTAAATATTCAAGTTGTGTCAAGTTGCCAATAGAATTTGGAACATAACTTCCGTCATTCAAGCCAAGGTCAAGAGATTTTAATTTTGTGAGTTGTGTGAGCGATTCTGGAAATCCGGTAAGTTTATTTAAGCTCAAATTCAATTCTTCCAATTCAGTTAATCCTGAAAAGCCTTCTGGTAAATTTTGGAGTTGATTCCCGGCCAGATTCAAATATTTCAATTTCTTCAAACCAGTGAATGCCGGACCCAGATCCGTAATTTTATTCATGCGCGTTCCCATCTCAAAGTATCCCAAATTGAGGTATTCAAGATTTACGAGTGAACTGAAAGTAATTGGCAGAGAAGTCAGGCGATTTGCTTTCAGGTTTAACTTTTTCAGTGAAGTCAGTTTGCTGATATCCAGCGGTAGATTTTCAATAAGACACTGGCTTAAATCTAAATCTGTAAGATTAGTAAGTGAAGAAATGGAGGCAACAATCTTCTGAATATCCATGGTAAAATTCTGAGAGAGATTGAGCTGTGTAAGATTTACAAGTTGATTGAAAGATGGAGGAAGAAATTTTATGTCATTCACAGATAAGTCCAATCGTTTTAGGCTTTTTACAGTACCTATCTTATCATTCAACTCTAATAATCCGCTAGCGGAAAAATTAAGCTCTTCAATATTTAATGATTTAATTCTTTCGAAAACATCTTCATCATAGAGGTAAGCGTTATGTTCTAAGTTTAATACGCGAAGGTTCTTCAGCAATACAAACGAATCGGGAAGGGTTTTTATATTGTTATCTTTTAGATTTATTTCTTCAAGAGCGGACAGTTTTTTTATTGAATTTGGCAGAGAAGAAAACGTGCCTCCCGATAGGTTCAGCCGTTTCAATTTAGGCAACTGACCCAGTTGATTGAAAAGGGTATTCAAATCCAGTGAACGGCATTTAGTGCAAGTAAACTCCTCCAGATTTTTGAACTTGGTAATCTCATCTCTCAACTGCGCTTTGGGAAAGTTGGTAAAAGTAAGTGAGGTGGTGCCAGTTGCATTTTTCAATGCCTCATCAATCAATTGATTAGCAATTATCTCATCGGTATTCTCCGCACTTTTTCTGGCTTCTTCAAATTTTCTGAGCAGTCCTTTGTTGATAGAATCTTTTGCACTCTGGTTTAATTTATCCCAGTCTTCCTGTGTAAATGATTTATCCGTTGGCTGGGTTTGTCCGAAGCTAAACAGAAAGGATATCGAAAAGAGGAATAAAAAAATGATCTGCTTATTCATTGCCATTAATTGTGATTGCAAATTACTGAATCGATGATGAAATACTCATTCCGGATTTTCATGTCTCATTTGAGGAAAGAATAAAACCTCTTGTATTGCTGCTTGATTTGTCATTAACATGGCAAGGCGGTCGATACCAATACCAATGCCAGATGTTGGTGGCATTCCGTATTCTAGAGCACGAAGAAAATCGTGGTCGATAAACATGGCTTCGTCATCACCGCGCTCTTGTAATTTCACTTGCTCTTCGAAACGCGCACGCTGATCGAGCGGGTCATTCAACTCGCTATAAGCGTTGGCAATTTCTTTTCCGTTTATCATCAATTCAAAACGTTCTACTAATCCTGCTTTGCTTCTATGTTTTTTAGTAAGCGGGCTTAACTCTATCGGGTAATCAATAATGAAAGTTGGTTGAACAAAATTGCCTTCGCATTTGCCGCCAAAAATTTCATCAATCAATTTTCCTTTGCCCATGCTGTTATCGGTTTGTATATGCAATTGTTTGCACACCTCGCGCAACTGCTCCTCGTTCATTTCGCTTACATCGAAACCGGTGTGTTCTTTTATGGCATCGTAAAGGGCAACACGCTTAAATGGTGCTTTGAACGAAATTATTTTATCGCCAAGTGGAACATCGGTAGTGCCGTGAAGAGCAATGGCAATTTTCTCCATCATCTTCTCGGTGTAATCCATCATCCAGAAATAATCTTTGTAAGCCACATAAAATTCAAGTACTGTAAATTCTGGATTGTGTGTGCGGTCCATTCCTTCGTTGCGGAAATTGCGACTGAACTCATATACCCAATCAAACCCGCCAACAATCAAACGCTTTAGGTAAAGTTCATTTGCAATACGCAAATACAAAGGAATGTCCAGCGCATTATGGTGCGTAATAAACGGACGCGCGGCTGCACCTCCCGGAATACTTTGCAGCACCGGTGTATCAACTTCAATTGCTCCATGTTCATTTAAAAAATCGCGAATAGTTTGAATCATTTTACTGCGCTTTAAAAATGTTTCGCGCACATGAGGATTTACCACTAAGTCAACATAGCGTTGGCGCGAGCGCAACTCAACATCTGAAAACGCATCGAAGGTTTCTCCGTCTTTTACTTTAACCACCGGTAGCGGTCGCAATGCTTTTGAAAGCACGGTCAACTCTTTTACGCGAATAGAAGTTTCTCCGGTTTTGGTAATAAACGTTTCGCCTTTTACACCAATGAAATCGCCAATGTCGAGCAAGTGAGTTACTACCGAAGTGTAAAATGTTTTGTATTCACCGGGGCAAACATTATCAATACTTACAAAGAGCTGAATCTTTCCTTTTTGGTCCTGAATTTTGAAGAAGGTTACTTTGCCTTTTGAGTTGATGCTCATGATTCTTCCGGCAATACTTACATCCTGAAAATTCTTTTCTACATCGTTATACTCTGAAAGAATTTGTTGTGAGTTATAGTTTACTTCAAATGCCGCAGCGGGATAAGCATCAATGCCCAGCTCGTTTAGTTTTTGCAGTTTTTCTCTTCTTACAATTTCCTGATCGTTTAATTCCTGGCTCATGCTTAAATTTTGGAGGGAACGAAAATAAAAAATCCCTTCGCTTGAAGGGATTATAAGGGGTTTAGGAATTCAAATTACCGGACAGTATCTGTACAAAACGAAACACCGCTTACGGGGCAATAAGTAGTACGGGTTTCCAGAATGATATCATTTAGTTTAATAGTAGCTGTTACTCCTTGTGGAGCAGATGAAGTGTTGTAAGCCAGCAATAGAACTTCCTGATTCTTTTTTGCATTAAATGAATAAGTCCAAGTGCTATTTTGATGAAACTTTGTTGACTGTGTACCCGATTGGTCAGAAACATAAATTACCTCACAATCAGTACAGCCGATACTATAATCAACTTTATAAATCTGTTCGCTTTCTTTTTTACAAGCGGAAAGTGCAAACGTGATAATGGAAACGAGGATAAATATCTGTTTCATTTTTTTGAATTTTATGTAAGATGAATTTATTCGGAATAAAGTTGCGTTTTAATAAACTCTCCTAATTTTTTATTGGCTTCTCTTGCTTTAGGCAATACCCTCCAGAACGCATTGAATACATGAAACATTTTAGGGTAAACTTCTAACTGTACATCGGAACCATCTTCCTTTGCTTTCTGCGCAAATCTTGTTGAATCACTCAACAATAATTCATGTTCGCCCACCTGCACATACACTGGTGGAAGGTCTTTCAGTGAATGAAATATGGGCGAAGCATAAGCTGCTTTAGGGTCAGTACCTGCCATGTAATAATCACGAACAGTTGGAAAACCATCGGCCAATAGCATAGGGTCAAGTTCATCATGTGTGGGGAAAGAGTAGCCACTAAACGTATGGTCAAGCCAGGGAGAAAGCGCAATAGCGCATTTGGGCAGCGCAATATTTTTATCGCGTAAATAAGTGAGTGTGCCAATTGTGCAGCCACCACCTGCACTATCGCCACCAAAACAAATTTGCTGCGGCAGAAACTTTTTTTCTTTCAGCAACCATTCGTAAACTTTTGCGCAATCTTCAATAGCTGCGGGATACGGATGCTCGGGAGCTAAACGATAATTTATACTTAATGCACTAATGCCTGCATTTTTTGCCAATTGAGAAACTAAGCCGCGGTGAGTGTTGGTACTACCTACAAAATATCCGCCACCATGAAAGTAAAGGAGCACTTTTGTTTTATCGCAACCATGCGGGAAAATCCATTCCGAAGGAACGCCATCGGCATCTTCCCGTTGATAGTCGAAACCGCTTAATGGATTATTCCATTTGCCAATCAATTTTTCGAAGCTTCTACGAGAAAGCTGTGGGTCTGAAACATCGCCACGTCTTTTTAATCTGCGTAAAAAAGATTTTAGAATAAAGAGTGGAATGTAGGGCATGACTAAAATTTGAACCACATAGGTACATAGAAATCATAGAATATAAATTGGTTACTTCTATGCTTTCTATGTACCTATGTGGTTGATTTGTTTTTCTCTTTAATCAACATCAACAACTGAAAAGCCAAAGACAAACTTCCTCGCTTGATTTCAATTTTTGCTCTATCGTTTATCTGCTTTTCAAAAGCATCAAAATTATCTTGAGCGGCTTCTAAAATCTCCAAAACAAAATCTGATTTCTTCAGTTCTTCTAATTCTTCCGAAGTAGGGAAAGTATGAAGTGCAGCAATCTGTGCTATTTCATTTCCGGTTAAATATTTTGAATGACGAATTGTTTCAGGCAATGCATCCCAACCAATTCCTAATTCATTCGCCATTTTAAATCCGGCAACAGAAATAATATTCTCTGTACCAATGCGCGCCCAGAATTGTTTTCCCATTCGGGCTATGTAATTCATTTTGTTCGGGTCAATGCTTCCTTCTTCGTTCAACACATTTTGGTTGATGTGAATCATCTTCACTT
>JBKJJB010000251.1:0-4026 GCA_046598235.1 Chitinophagales bacterium | reverse complement strand
ACCGCATCGTAGTTGCCCGGAGCATCGGTCATTCTTACAGCCAAATGTCCTTTATCTGCATTCTTTTTACATCCGTATATGAGCAGACCCAGCAGCCCGATACACATTACAATCATTGTCTTTTTCATAATTATTGGTTTTAGAATTGGTTAACAAATTAGGTCTAGACCGTATGCAAAGGTAACGGCATTTTAAACCCCATATTGCATTAGATGTTAAAAAAGAGGATAACAGAAGAGGTAAAACAAATGGAGTTTCGCGCAGCGCTGTTCGGGAGTTACGCCCTTGGTGTTATAGCATCGGCACCTGAAACAAGTTCAGGAAGAGTTCTGCGATGCGTTACCAACAAGAAATAATGCCACACATAGTTGTTGATGACGTTCTGCCTAAGCGCAGACTAAAACACCAACCGGCTGAATAATTCCACTCCTTTAGAAGAAGTGGAATTATTTGTTTATGAAAATCCCCCTTTTTTATGAAATCAAACCTACAACGGGCAGCTCCACGGACTGTTATTAGCCGGGGTGCTTGGCGTTTGAAATGGCGTAAAAGCGAAGAGGTGCGGATAGAATTTTAACAGTTACCCGCGACCTTCACTTGCTTACCCGCGATGTGTAGCGCCTTACCCGCAGCCTTGCGCACGTTACCCGCGACCTGACACGCTCTACCCGCGACCTTCCCTTGCTTACCCGCGATGTGCAGCGCCTTACCCGCAGCCCTGCGCACGTTACCCACGACCTGACGCGCTCTACCCGCGACCCTCACTTGCTTACCCGCGGTGTGTAGTGCCTTACCCGCAGCCCTGCGCACGTTACCCGTGACCTTCACCTGCTTACCCGCGACCTTCAGTTGGTTACCCGCGATGTGACAGACCTTATCCGCAGTATAATTTTAGCAGAAGTAGACTGTTTTCAGCCCTAACTGTATCCCATCTCTGTTATGTGGTGGCAAAGGAAGGTATAAAGTGCTGAAGGGAGAAGGGGAGGAAGTGAGAGGGGAAAAACAAACTGAAACTCGCAGGGTTCTTTTGTTTGCTATTTTCAATATTGAAAAAGAAACACTGAGTGAACAGAAATTCCTATATGCTCAAACTCATTGCTGTAACAATTATAATCACTTTTGTGATTTGCATTATTGGGGGGGAACATATAGAAAAGAGAGAGGGAAATAAATTTAATGCTGGCTTTAAAGCAATTGTTGTAGGTAAATATGAATGGAGGGGGTATGGAATACTATTGGATACAACAAGCTTAAAAATTTTTAATATTGTTATAAACGTATCAGAAGAACTATATAATAAGATTAGAATAAATGATACATTAGAAAAAGTAAGCTCTTCAAAGAATTGGATTTTAAATTCGAAAGAAATAATTGAAATCGATAATTATTTTGATTGCGACCCAGGCCCTCCCAAAGAAATTAAAATTATAACTGAATAATCCCCCCCCGCATTTCTCGAAGAGAACTCTGCGTTAGTTACTTCCTCCAATACCCAAAGACTTAAGAAAGTAAGAAACATCCTGGCTCGGAAGCGAAACCATTACCACACCCGCAGTAATTACAAAAATACCGGCTACACGCAAAGGGGTAAACGCTTCGCCAAAATAAAAGTGTGCTACTAAAGAAAGCCCTATAATACTGATGGAAAAGAAACCGGCACTGGCTATGCCCAGAGGAATTTCCTTCAATGCCTCGGTAAACAAAACAGAATTGATAAGCCCGAATACTAAGCCGATGGCGAGGTAGCCCCATTTCTTGAGCGGCACACTATCGTTGAGTGCCGAAAAGTTAAACCCTACATTGGTTAATATATTGGCGATAATAGCGGAAAACAGCAGCGCATATTTCATGGATGAATTTTTGGGCAAGCTATTCTAATTATGGAAACCCTTTGGGTTTATAATATCGGAAAGCAGTTCGTTTTGTCCTTAAAAAAGATTTACCTTAGAGGTAACTTTTCATCACTTTTAAAATCAACGATTATGGAAACTGAAGTAAAACAACAAAGTCTGTATCAGCGCCTCGGTGAGGCCAAAGGAATTTCGGCTATTGTGGAAGATGTGGTAGAGGCGCACATGAACAACCCGGTGATTAAAGCCAGGTTCCTTCCTCTAAAAGATGACCCGAAACATTTTGCAGAGGTAAAGCAACACCTGGTTAATTTTCTGTCAGCCGGCAGCGGAGGTCCGGAGCAATATACAGGCAGAGATATGGTGTCGGCTCATCGGGGCATGAACATCAGCGAAGCAGAATACATGAGTGCCATAGACGATATTCTTGGCGCGCTTGATAAGCACAGCATTGATGAGGAAACAAAAAAGGATGTGCTGGCTATTGCCTATTCGCTGAAAGGCCAAATGATTCGGGTGTAACTATCGAATTTGCCCGCTGCCTTTAACTACCCATTTTTCGGTAGTAAGTTTCTCCAAAGCGAAAGGACCGCGCGCATGAAGCTTTTGTGTGCTGATTCCAATCTCTGCACCAAGACCAAAACAACCGCCATCGGTAAAGCGGGTGCTGGCATTGGCATAAACAGCGGCAGCATCCACTTCATTTAAAAAGCGTTCGATGTAAGCTGCGTTCTCGCTGATAATAGCTTCAGAATGTTTCGAAGAATATTGAGTAATGTGTTGCAGCGCATCTTCCAAACCTTCCACACATTTCACTGAACACTTTTGCGAGAGATATTCCATTCCGAAGTTTTCGGGCTTGGCTTGTTGGAGCCATGGATAGTTTGCCTCTTTCAGAATATTGTAAGAAAGTTCATCAGCAAAGACTTCTACTTCAAACGGAGTGAAACCGCTGATTAGTTTCGGAAGAAATTCTTTCGCCACTTTTTTATCTACAATAATTGTATCAAGCGCATTGCAAACCGAAGGACGTTGTGTTTTTGCATTCACCACAATCTTTGCTGCGTTATCGAGGTTAGCAGATGATTCTACATACGTATGACAAACACCCGCACCTGTTTCAATAGTCGGCACTTTGGAGTTGGCGCGAACAAAATCTATCAGTTGTTGTGAGCCGCGTGGAATAATAATGTCCACATACTTCACCGCTTCCAAAAGTTCCTGCACATGCTTTCTGTCAACGGGCAATAACTGAATGACTTCTTTGCTGATTCCGCTTTTCTCCAATGCCTCATGAATAAGCTTTACTAAAATCTCATTGGTGAATTCAGCATCGCTTCCACCGCGCAGCACTACGGCATTCCCTGCTTTGAAACATAAGGCGGCAACATCAATAGTAACGTTAGGTCGCGCTTCGTAAATCACACCTACCACCCCCATCGGCATACTCACCTTTTGAATGTGCAAACCGTTTTCCATCGTTTGGTCTGATAATATTTTTCCGGTCGGGTCATTGAGTTTAGCAATATCATGTAAACTGATGGCGAGGTCTTTTATTCTTGCTTCATTCAAAAGCAGACGATCCTTTTTCGGATTATCATCGCTCATCTTATCCAAGTCTTTCTTATTCTCCTGAATAATCTGTGCGCTATTCCCCAAGAGCAAATCAGCCAAAGTCAACAACAGATTATTTTTCTGCGTGTTGCTCAGGTGATTGACTTCTTTCGAAGCGCTCTTTACTTTTTCCAATAAGTCATTGATGTTTTCCATATTCCATTTATCCATTATTCCACCTATCCATTTCCTCTTTTACAGAATAACTATATCATCGGCATTTGCCAGCATAATGTTTTTCAGGTCTTTGCTTTTCAAAAGAGATGAATCGGTTTTTGCTTTTGCTATGGCGAAGGCAACTCCGTCTTCACCTACAATTTCAAATGCCTCATTCTGTTTAAAATCATTGATGATTTTCTTAACGCCTACAGCCAATAAACTTTTTCTTTTAAGCAACGCTTTCTTAGCGCCTTCATCTACCTGCACACCACCAATTATTAAACTTCCACTTGCAAGCCATTTTTGGCGTGCTGTTTTTTCTACTCGTTTAGGATGGCAGGTTGTTCCAATTTTTTCATTGATTGCTTTTTGAATACCACCGGCAACTTTGGTCTTAAAAATG
>JBKJJB010000158.1:0-9754 GCA_046598235.1 Chitinophagales bacterium | reverse complement strand
CGTTGAGCGGTATGCGCTCGTTCTTTTCGCTGATATAATAGCCCACACCATCGTTGTTCAGTATCCGCAGAATTGGACGTTTCTGAATAATATCTACAACGATGCTCTGCTGCTGGTCAACAAAAATCTCCGCCTTGTCTACAAAAGGATTTTTCTCCACTTCCTTTTCAAGCGTACTGAAATCTACTTCTGACAATTGCTTACCAATTAGCTTTTCTCCGCTTAGATAATTGAGATAATTTTTTATTTCCTGCTCGCTCAAAAAAGCAAGCCCTGAATCGTAATCAATTTTTACCTGAAGGTTTTTGCAGGTGAGCTGGTTTTGCTTGTGAACTGCCGAAGTAAGTATTACAACAAAAAGCACAGCACCTGAAAGCAGGGCTGTAATCGTGAGAATTTTTTTTAGTATTTGCCAGAATTTTTTCATTCAAGTAGTGTAAAACAAATGTGTGATACATCTGCTCAAACTAAACGCTGACTTGTTGACAGAAATTGTGGAAGGAGTTGGAAGTGAGCAGAAGAAAAGACAACACCCCTAAATCCCAAATAAGAGAATTGAAGTTTCTCCTAACAGGTAGAAAGAATCTGTTTTAATGGCGCAATATATTTATCAATATCTCCAGCCCCAATTGTAACCAATACTTCAATGTCCTTCTTACTACGAATAGTTTCAACCAACTCACCTTTTGTAATCAGTGCTTTCTCCGAACAGGTGAGTTGATTAAATATTAGTTCAGAAGTTACACCTTGAATAGGTTGTTCGCGAGCAGGGTAAATATCAAGCAGGATTACTTCATCTGCTTTACTCAGTTGTTCTGCAAAATCTTTGGCTAAATCTTTTGTACGGGAAAAAAGATGGGGTTGGAAGATGGCAGTTATTTTTTTCTTGGGATAAATTTCACGAACACTTTCTAAAAACACGCGAATCTCTTCAGGATGATGAGCGTAGTCGTCAATGAAAATCACTTTGTCGTTTTCAAATATTTTCTCAAATCTTCTTTTAATACCTTTGAAGGAAGCCAGAGCAGCTTTGATGTATTCATCAGTAATCTTCAACTCCTTTGCAATAGCTATAGCTGCAAGAGCATTTTCAATGTTGTGAAAGCCACCGATGTTGATGCGGAATCCGTTTATCACGGTCCCGTAATAACTTATATTAAAGATATAACCGCCATCCGTCACCCAATACTTACTGCAATAAATATCAGCTTCAGTATCGTGAAGTGAATAAAATGCTTTATCGAGCACGGGAAGGTTATCGTTAATGGTCTGCTGCGTTTTGATAACGAGAAAACCTTCTTCAGAAATTTTATTAGTGAATTCAATAAACGCTTCGTCAATTTTTTCCTTGGTGCCATAGATGTCGAGATGGTCGGTATCTACTGCGGTAATAACCGCCATGTCAGGTGCGAGGCGGTGAAATGAACGGTCGAATTCATCGGCTTCAATAATTACTACGTCACTTTGCCCCGAAAGGAAATTGGAATTGTAGTTCACAGCAATGCCTCCAAGAAATGCAGAGCACCCAAAACCCGAATGAGTGAGAATATGTGCAATCATGGAACTCACCGTTGTTTTACCGTGTGAGCCGGCAACTGCAATGGTATATTTGTCAGCAGAGATTATTCCGAGCACTTCGCTTCGCTTACGAAGCTCGTAGTTGTTGTCTTTAAAAAAATTAAATCCGCGATGGTCTTTGGGAATCGCGGGAGTATAAACTACCAAGTCAATTTCTTTGGGAATAAGGCTTACATCGTCTTCAAAAATTACATGGATGCCTTCGCGCTCCAATTCATCAGTAAGTGCAGTTTGTGTTTTATCATAACCGTTAACCTCCGCTCCAAGGGATTTGAAATAGCGCGCCAGCGCACTCATTCCAATTCCACCAATACCGAGAAAGTAGATTTTTTTGAGGACTTTCAGATTCATTTATCGTCTGTTAGAACCGTCAGATTTCGCTTTACTTTTTCACTAATCTCCTGCATACGGCATAATTATCTGTTTCTAATTTTAAAATATAAACTCCGGATGAAAATGCTGATACGTTCAAATTTGTGAGAGGTGAAATCAATTGCTGCTCAAATAATTTCCTGCCCGTAATGTCAAAAATGGTTGCTGATAATTGGTGTTCACTGTCAAATTCGGAAATAAATATTTCAAGATTCATATTAAACGGATTGGGAAAAACATGGATAATTTCATCCCAGTTAAGCTGTGGGATGTCGGTTGCCGCAATCGTTACAGGAAAAGAAGTAGAAATACAACCGCTGGTATCGGTAACAACCAAAATGTAATCGCCTGATTGTAGTGCTACATAAACATCGGATGTTGCTCCGGGTATGACATTATCATTCAGATACCATTGATAAGTTCCACTGTTATAAGTAGTAATTATATTTCCGTTTGCAGCAATAGAAATAGGTATGTATGGATAAAACGAAATTGGCAAACGATTGGAACTTGCGATGCATGAATTGCTGTCTGTTGCATTTACAAAATAGTTACCCGCAATGTTAGCATAGATGCAGGAGTCAGTTTGTCCTGTATTCCACAGATAAGAAACATAACCGGCAGGAGCGCATATTTTTGTCGAGTCTCCGTGACACATAACTGAATTATCTGAATATATTGTTACGGGTTGAATAACTGATGAAGAAAGTATATCGGTAGTTGCAACAGTAAAACAACCTGCGTTGTCTGTAATGTTGACCGAATAAATTCCCGGGGATAAATTTGTAATAGCGGAATCAGTCTCACCATTATCCCATAAATAGGAATAGGGTGATGTCCCTGACAATACGGAAGCATTTGCACTTCCATTGTCCATGCCACAAATTGTATTGGTAGAAAAAACAGTAACTACAGGTGAAATGTTGATAGTTAAGTTCAACGTAATTACACTGTCGCAGCCGACTCCGAGAGGAATAGTTTGCGAATAGGTTCCACTCGTCAGATAGGTTTGACTGTTTAATGTAAAGCTGTCGCAAGCAGTTGCTGTAATTGTTGAACCCGATATGCCACCAATGGTAAGATTTAAAGTGATGGTGCTATCACAACCCGCTTCGTTCGTCAGTGTTTGAGTATAAATTCCACTTGACGTATAAGTCTGACCGTTGAGTGTAAATTCATCGCAAGCAGTTTCGGTTAAGTTGGATGTTGTGCTGTTGTTGATTGTCAGGTTTAATGTAATTACACTGTCACAGCCCGCTCCGTTCGTCAGTGTTTGAGTATAAATTCCACTTGAAGTATATGTCTGACTATTGAGCGTAAATTCATCGCAAGCAGTTTCGGTTACGTTTGATGTTGTGCTGTTGTTGATAGTTAAGTTCAATGTAATTACACTATCGCAGCCCGCTCCGTTCGTCAGTGTCTGAGTATAAATTCCGCTTGAAGTATAAGTTTGACTATTGAGTGTAAATTCATCGCAGGCGGTTTCGGTTAAGCTGGATGTTGTGCTGTTGTTGATAGTTAAGTTCAATGTAATTACACTATCGCAGCCCGCTCCGTTCGTCAGTGTTTGAGTATAAATTCCACTTGAAGTATATGTCTGACCGTTGAGTGTAAATTCATCACAAGCAGTTTCGGTTAAGTTGGATGTTGTGCTGTTGTTGATTGTTAAGTTCAATGTAATTACACTATCGCAACCGACTTCGTTCGTCAGTGTTTGAGTATAAATTCCGCTTGAAGTATATGTCTGACCGTTAAAAGTAATACTGTCGCAAGCCGTTGCACTTATTGAAGTATCACTATTGTTTATCGTTAGTGTTAACGTAATCAAACTATCGCACCCTACCGTATTTATAAGAGTTTGTGAAAAAATCCCACTGCTTGTATAGGTAATTCCGTTGAGGATAAATTCATCGCAAACAACTTCCGACAAACTTGAATTGCTTGAATAACTAACCGTAGCAGTTACTTCTGTTCGAGCGGAGGTGCATCCGCTCAAGGTTGCATCTACATAATACGTTGTGGTATTTGAAATAGATGGTGTAATGAATGAAGCTCCATTACCCAAAGATAATCCACCTGTCAACACATCATACCAGCTAAGAACTCCCGAGTTAAAAGCTGCACTTAAAATCGCGCTTCCCGAATTACAAATTGTATCGGGAGTACTTGAAATTAAAACGGGAGCAGCTCCCGAAATTGTAACAACAGATAAATCATCAATTACTGAATTGCATCCGGTGGTTACATTTTGCCCAAAAACATTATACGTAGTGGTAACTAAAGGAGATACTGTGAAACTTATAGCAGAGCCAGTTCCTGAAACAGGTCCTGAAACCAGTGTGTTGTCTGAATTATCTCTCAGGTAATAATTTACCCCGCTTTGAGAAGTTGAAATATGGATTGGCGCTGCATTACCGCTACATAATGATGTGTCGGAAACGGTTTGCGAACTATCGGGGTTTTGATGAACAGTGGTGACAACCGTTTCCGTCAAAGTAACTTCACAGGTTACAGGTGAAATTTTTGTTGCTTTAATTGTAATCTCGGTTGAACCGGTCAATGTACCAGAAGAAATAGTCAAATCGTTTCCTGTTCCTAATTTTGAAACCCCGGTAGCAACAGATGTATTGTACAATTGGTAAATAACACCGCTCTCCGAATTGGTTATAGAAATATTTGCAACATAACTGCCGGAGCAAATGCCGGTACTATCAGGGCTGACAGAAAGCGAAACAACCGGCAAATTGCATTGAACTATTTTAATTGCGCTCGCAGCACTTTCGCATAAAGCTCCGTTAGTCGAAGTGGCGTAAACATTTCCACCTGCATACACGTCCAAAGAACTTAATCCTGATAATGTCCAGCTTCCCCCTGAAGCGACTACCGAACCTAAAAGATATTCATCTATATATACCTTAACGGTATTACCTGTTGTGGCAGTACCCGAAATTGAAGTGTCGCCTTCCATAATAGTACCTGAAACTGCCAAAGTTGCATCGGTAGTTGCTGTAAAAACGGTTACAGCGTTTGAAGCGGCTGACTGAATTTTTCCTGTTGCAGTTGCTTTTGCGGTAATGGTGCTACCAATGGCAATAGATAGTCCGGTTTTAACCCATAATCCCGAAGAACTCACCGTAGTTGTAGTTCCGGTAGCCACTCCATTAACGTACACCTGAATTATCGTGCCTGCTGCTTCGCTAGAGCTTCCGTTGACCGTACTTATGGTAGTTGTTGTACAATAAGAACCCAAAATAAACGGAGGGGTTGTTTGTGCTTTTACGGTGTCATTCACCGAAGCCGCAGACACACACTTACCGCTTTCAACTGCCTTAGCTGTAATTATGGCTCCGGCAATATTCAGATTTAAACCCGACAAGGTCCATGTTCCTCCTGCCGAGGCAGTAGTTGAACCAATTAAAGTTCCATTTGAAAACACTTGAACGGCAGCACTTGCACCCGAAGTTCCGGAAACACTTGTTGTATTCAGCGGAATAGGATTGGGCGTTATGGTTGGTGTGCTGGAAGCTCCCGGACTGCCCAAACAAATCCAGATAGGAGCGGACTCGCAATTTGCGCCTGACTGTTGAGTGATCTGATACCCGCCATTGGATAAACATCCGGCACCGCTATTACAATTAGAATTGCTGCTATTACACTTCCATTGAAAACTTCCATCTACGGCAGCCGTGTACGTGCCCGTGTTAATAAGCGTGCCTGACGCATTGTATAGTCGAATAGTTGCTCCCGCTATAGCAGCACCCGCTGCACCGCAAACTCCTTTTGTGTTAAGGGTTATTCCTGTTCCTGTTAGTGGTGTTGTACAGGTTGCCGCAACAACCGTAGCATTACATGTGTTATAAGAAATTCCTTTTCCGGTTGCTAATGCCGTTGCGCGAATGGTGTCGCCCGCTGAAAGGGGGCTTATACCCGAACAAGTCCATAAGCCGCTGCTTACAGAAGTAGTACACACAGGAGTAGCGTTAGCGTTCTTATAGATATAAATAATTGTTCCGTTCGCCTCTGATGAACTGCCGGAAACAGCAGTAGCCCCTGCGGCTATATTTCCTCCTATGGTCGGGCACGCAGTCCGGTCTAAAGCAGCACCACAAGTTAAACAAGTAGGTGTGTAATTATCAATAATACCCGTAACACATCCCTCAAAACTGTAACCACATTGGGCATCATTTACTCCTCCTAAGTCAGACAAGGCATTATTGCCAAGCGCACCGTGAGGATTCATCTGTGTGGTAATTACCATTCTTAGCGGTGTTGCAGCAGTTACTCCCAAAGCACTTAAGTCTGAAAAAGGAATGTAAAAATCATAGAAGTAATCAGGGTTATTGCAATTCAAGGAAGCAGCAATTGACTTCTGATAATTTGTATGTCCGGTATAAGAAGCTGTTGGTATTAACGCTTGGGAACTCGCCTGACCATCTACATTATATACATACACCCCGAAATTGGTTTGAAGATTAATTTCAATTTCAAAACCCGGATTGCCACTCACATAGTTGGGGTCGGCATTCGCACCACTGCTCCCGAATTTCTGATCGGTGTCTATCAACACGCTGTATCCCTTTGAATTAGGTGCTGCACCTCCCAATCGAAAACGGAAAATAAAATTCGTTCCATCAAAAAAGTACATCGCAGGGTCTTCATTTCCTGAATCCACAAAATCGGTAAAGGAGCAGTTAGGTCCAGGTCCTAAGTCGCTTGTTGGCTCTGTGCTGGGGAATGACATAGGCACAAAGGGAATTTCACTTGCAGTCTGGTCAATCGCAGCCGCTGGAGGAGTATATGGCACCCACCCAGAGTTAGTTGAAGAAATATACCCATCACCATTGGGGTCTAAAACCAAAACACCGGAACCGGTTGCCGGCTCAAAAATTAAACCGGGCGTTTGGGCAAAAGAACGACCGGCAGATGCAAGAATAAATAGGAGGATAAAAAGGAAGTGTCGGTTTTTCAGTCCTTCAGAAAGGTAGATATAAATCGGGCTCATGTTGCGATATTTTTTGTTAGCACAATATTATCGTTTCGAAAACCGTCCGTGCTGAATTGAACCTACATGTTGTATGCCCCTTCGTGTTGAAAAGCTATATAATTCCTGTTTTTAGAGCGGATGCCGTTTTGAATAAGCATTGGTAAAGTTTACCGGGCAAGGTACCTGAAGAATGTCAACCTGCTGTTTGTTACCCGAGAAATAAAGCTGTATGAATTAATGCGCTTTTACTTTCAAAATTTCCTCGACAATTCTCTCCGCAGCATTCGGAATTCCCATTTTTTTAATGTTTGCACTCAACTCTTTCTTAAGAGATTCATTTTTGAGCAAATCGAAAGCAGCACCGATAAGATTGAGTTTTGCCTCATCATCTTTTATCATGATTGCTGCCTTTTTATTTACAAGGGCTAAAGCATTATGGGTTTGATGGTCATCGGTAACATTTGGCGAAGGAACAAGAATTACAGGTTTGCCAACTAATTGCAACTCAGAAATGGAAAGTGCACCGGCACGAGAAATAATAACATCTGCACAGGTGTAAGCGAAATCCATCCTGTCAATAAATGACATTGCTCTCAGGTGTGTTATTCCTTTAGCAATGTCTTTGCAAACTTCAAAATATATCTTACCCGTTTGCCAGATAATTTGAACTTCATTTTCCTTAATCCTTTCAACAACTGCTTCTACGCTTTGATTTAATGTTCGCGCTCCCAAACTTCCTCCGATAATGAGAATGACTTTTCTATTTACATCGAATCCAAAGTATTTGAAAGCTTCCTCTCTACTGCAATTCATATTTACAATTTCAGCGCGCACCGGATTTCCTGTCAATACAATTTTATCTTTTGGAAATACATTGTCCATCTCTTCATAAGCAGTGCAAATCACTTTTGCATTTTTAGCAAGAAGTTTATTTGTTATGCCGGCAAAAGAATTTTGTTCTTGAATAACGGTAGGCACTCCTGCAAAACTTGCCGCTCGCAACATAGGTCCACTGGCGTATCCGCCTACACCAATTGCAACTTGGGGTTTGAATTTCCTAACGATATTGAAAGCATTCAATAAACTTCCGGTTAGTTTAATGGGCAAGGTAAGGTTCTTTAGAATGGAGCCCCGCTGAAATCCGGCAATACTCAATCCTTTTATTTCGTAACCCGCTTGTGGCACTTTCTCCATTTCCATTCTTCCGTTAGCACCAACGAAAAGAATTTTTGCAGAAGGGTTTATTTTTCTAATGGCATTGGCGATTGCAATGGCAGGAAAAATGTGTCCGCCTGTTCCGCCACCCGAAATGATAACTCTCAATTCTTTCATTCTACAGCCAACGCTTTTTCTTCTTCAACATTTCGTGAAACAGAAAGAATAATTCCAAACGCAATGGAAGTGAATATTACCGAGCTTCCACCCATGCTCACCAAAGGAAGTGTAACCCCTGTTACAGGAACAAGATTGACAGCAACCGCCATGTTTATCATTGCCTGAATGACCAGTGCAATTCCTAAACCGACTGCGAGAAGTGCCCCGAATGCTTTTGGCGCTTTAATAACAATTCGAATACAGCGGAATAAAAAGAAAAGATAAAGACATACTAAAAATGCACCACCTACTAAACCGTATTCCTCAATAATGATGGCATAAATAAAATCTGAATAAGGATGCGGAAGAAAGTTCTTCTGGTCGCTGCCACCTGGATTTATCTGGAAGATGCTGCCTTTAGCAATGGCAATTTTCGCTTGCTGCACCTGGTAATCTTCATCTACATTTTCTTTCGGATGAACATAATTTTCGATTCGATGTTTCCAGGTAAGTGTCCTTCCTTTCAACATCGTATCAGGTAAGAGAAAAAGAAAGGCAAAGAAAATTGCACCTACAATCATACTTACACCAAACAAGAGAGCAATATGTTTCATTGCAATTCTGCCAATGAACATCACAAATACAGAAGTGCAGAAAAGTATAACCGATGTAGAAAGGTTTTCAGGAGCAATCAGCAAACAGGTAAGTACAATCGGAATAAGTATAGGAACAAACGCTTCCTTGAAATCGGATATTTGGTCTTGCTTTAGCGAAAGCTGACGAGCCAGAAACATGATGAGCGCAATCTTCGCTAAATCAGATGTTTGGAATGTAAGGTCAACAACAGGCAATGTTATCCATCGGCTTGCATCGTTTAGTTCGGTGCCGAAAAACATAGTGTAAATCAAGAGCGGTATCGAAAGCAACCAAAACATTTGTGCAATGCGCGAGTAATATTTATAGTCAATCATGTGAGTTAGAAACATGAGGAGCAAACCCGCAAATGCCATAACGATTTGTTTCATTAGATATTTTTCATTGCCTACCTGCATTTTAAAAGCAAGTGTTCCAGTACTGCTGTAAACAGCAAGCATAGAAATCAGAAACAGTATCGTTACAACGAGCCAAATCATTCTGTCGCCTTGCAAATATCTGAATGTGGTATTAAGTGCCTTATCCATAAGCTTAGATTTCATTTCTCTGATTCTTCAAATATTCTCTTCAATTCTTCTTTGTCATCAAAATGAGTTTTCACTCCTTTTATTTCCTGATACTTTTCGTGTCCCTTTCCTGCGAGAAGAATGATATCCCCTTTCTGCGCAAACATCACCGCTGTTTTGATAGCTTCTCTCCGGTCGGTGATAATCAAAACTTTTTTTTTATCCGAAACAGGAACTCCTGCATTCATTTCCTTTAAAATTTCATCCGGTTCTTCGCTTCGTGGATTATCGGAAGTAAGAATTACTTTATTCGAAAACTTACATGCAATCTCCGCCATAATAGGTC
>JBKJJB010000105.1:0-8383 GCA_046598235.1 Chitinophagales bacterium | reverse complement strand
CCATACCATCAAACGTGCTAAGGTTCAAAAAGTTGTAATTGCATAGTTAATTGCTCAGGTATTCGAATACCATAAGCAGGTTCGCCACCTGTGCAAACATCCAAAGGGTCATAGCGGCAAAAGGGATTACTAGATAAAATGAATCAAGGCGATCTAAAAAACCACCATGTCCTGGCATTAAACTGCCAGAATCTTTAATGCCTAAATTTCTTTTCAGCAGCGACTCTACTAAATCACCAAAAGTAGCCGATACTATCACCACAAAAATGAGTATTACCCATTCGATAGAAGAAAGCATTTGCAAAGCCGGAATTTTATTGGCGAAATAATAAACCGTAAGCGTTACGGCTGCCCCGCCTATGGCACCTTCCCAGGTTTTCTTTGGAGAAATTCTTTCAAACAGTTTTCTTTTACCGAGCAACGAACCAAAGATGTAGCAGAACGAATCATACATCCAAATAGCGAAAAGCATAGCCAACAACAACGCGCCTCCTTTGGCAAAGTAGATGTTGACAGTAAGAATAACGGGAACCAAAATCCAAACGATGGCAATTGTTTTCCATCCTAAATTCTCAAACGGCTTTTCAGATTTTGAATACAACTCAACTATAAAAAGAATAAAAACGAGAATAGGAACAGTGGCATTAAGTGTAAGTGCCGAATCGCGGAAACGGGTAAGCACCTGTGCAGCAAGAATAAAGTAGTTGCTAAAATCGGGAATGCCAGTAGCTGGTGGTGAGGCAAGCACAAATGCTTTAACCAAGGCGATAAAGCTCAGAAGAATAACAAACCACTTCCCCTGAAAAAATGAATTGGCTTTATCTCTCCTCGATTCAGTAAGGTTGAAGTATTCATTCAAACTGCCTATGAGGATAATACTCATAACCAACAAGAAAGTGTACGGACTATAGAGAATAGCAGCAATAACCAATGCGGCAACAACAAGCCCCGAGGAAAGACGAATGAAAAATGTTTTCATGCTGAAATATTTTCGTTGGGTAATTCTGTTTCCTCCTCCTGCTCAACAAATGTCGCAGGATTCTTCCATTTATTAAACAAGAATATAAACACAGCAAATACCGCCAGCGAAAGAATAGTAGCATACAAAGGCGTTTTTGCTTCCGCTAAATCTGAACTGATAATACCTAAGTTGAAAAGATACTTCATAAGCACCGCCAGAAAATTATTGATAAAGTGAGCAGCAATAGGCAGCCACAAACTTCCGCTTACATAATAAAGGTAACCGAGAAAACTGCCCAACGCCCAAATAGCCAGCGTGTTATCATATTGCATGTGCGTGATGGCGAATACTAAAGCCGTAGCAGGAATAGCAATGTAAGGCGAAACTTTACCTTTCAGCAAATCGCCCAGCAGCAAACCGCGAAAGAAAAATTCTTCGCCAATAGCGGGTATCAAAGCCATAACCACCGAAGCAAGAATTAAATGCCCGATGTCGGTAAAGGTCATCAGCGCATTTGTTACCTCCTCCGCTTGCTTTTGATAGTCGTAAAGAAACTGTAGCGATGAGGGAAGAGAAATTTTCTGATTTATCTCTACAAGAAATTCAATAAAAAATTGCGATACGATAATTGCAAGAACAGTTAATAGAAGAACTTTAACCGAAGGATAAATCTTTAGGCGCAGATGATGCTTGAATTCTCCTGCTTCAAGAACGGCAAACATCATGGCGGTAAGTGCAAACCCTCCAAGAGTACTTATGCCTTGAATGAAAAAGAAAACATTCATTTCAGTCGCGTTGTTTAATTTTCCTGCTAATACATCTGCCACATTTTCGATACCAAAAAGAGAAGGCACAGCCACCATTGCTAAAAACGAAACAATGCTCATGTTAAACAGAAACATGCAAAACATCATTACAAGGCGAAGGGCAAGCGGATATCGCTGAAGAGGTGGGTTCATCATTTAACTAAAGCCAAACTTAGAATTATTTATGAAAGCGGAGTTTGGCAACCAACTCCGAAGAAATGGAATCGGCATAAACTCCGTAAGCATTTACCAAAGTGCCTTTCAGTCCGTTTTTTGATTCAATAGCATACAACATCACTTCATCATCCACATCGGTGCTGCCGTCAAAATGATAAGTTTCTGTAATTTCAAAATCACTTGGAGAAAGTTGCGTTTTAGAATGCAAACATTCAACGCAATCTTCTTTAAGGTTAAAATCGAGGTTGAAGCCACGCGCTTTTAAATCGTTGATAGCTTCGGTTAATGTTTCAAATGATTTCATGAAAAATTATTTGCCACAAATTTCACGAATTATTGCAAATGAATACAAAAACTAATTTACCGCATTAAGTGTTCTCTTAACTTGCTTTTTGTGGCGGTAATAATGCATTCCAAGGAATTGCACCATGTGATGCACGTTCATTTTACCCGCTAAAGCATGTTTCCATAAAGTTTTATTGACCTCTGCATCGCTTAGCGTGTTTAGAATTTTAGCTATTTCGTTTCTGTTGTTAGACCAACGGGTTTCTAAATCTGCAAGTTTCGTAAAGGGAATTTTTGGCTCTACAATTTCCGGAGCCTTAAACTTGATATTGAAAGTGAAAACAATTTGTATGAGCAACCAACGCCATTTTTGTTTGAATCCTTCGTTGCCTGATTCTGCCGTATTCAGAACTTTCTTCTGTAAATATTTCAAAGAATATTCTTCGGCTGCAATTACATGCGCAATTACTTCAGCTACGCTCCATGCCTGTACGGAAGGTTTTTTATTAATCACCTCATCGGAATACTGTTTTAAATCGGTGAACAGTTTCTTACGGCTTGTTTCTAATTGAGTGAATTGCTTTTCGAGTTGAGCGTGCATGGTTTTAATTTTGAGTAAAGGAAGTATTTATCATCTATATTACCTTTTTAAAAATCCGTAAAGTTCGCATTCGGCTTTCGGTGTCCAATTTTTAATTGGGGTGTATCATAGAGTCGCGTGTTTGGATTCTATCTTTGAATCATTTTTTCGGAAAATAATTCAAAGATATTAGCATAGTTCCCGTAAACTTAAAACCCCATTTTATGAAAACAAAAATTTTACTCTTTGCCTTTCTGCTACTTGCTTCAATCGCGCAAGGGGCTGTACTAACAGTTAGCAATAGCGTGGCTAACCCCGGGCAATACAATTTGCTGCCCGCAGCTATTACGGCTGCTCAGGCGTTTGATACTATTTATGTGCACGGCACCTCTGCGCAACGCATGCGCTGGTTTAAGAAAGGGTTTGATACGGGCTATATGAAACAGGGCGATACGTTTAAGGCAGAGAGTTTGTGAGTGAGCAATGACATTGCGAGACCCGCTGCTCTGAACTGGGCGAAGCAACCTTCCGTTTTGTCTTTTTGCTTTCGCAAAAATGTGGTAGTTACAAACTGCCTTTTATTGAAACTTCGAAGTGCGCTTCGCTAACACTTCGAAGAACGGGCGAATACAAGTGTTGCCTTTTTATAGGCGCAGAGTCCGAGGCGAGACTCTCCTATGAAATACAAAAACATAAACCCCCTCACGCGGGATTTTATGGGGCTTTAGTTATAGAAAGAGGTGAGCTATTAACCTTTCTTAGTCTTTTGTTTCTTTATTTCAATTTTCTCCATTTCCATTCCGCACTTGGTGCATTTGCCGGCATTGTCGTGGCAGTAAACACAATTTAAAGTGCCGTCTTTATACACGCTTGCAGTGCTATGAGCACATTTACCTTTTACAGGGGGTATAGACCAGTCGCATTTGCCACAGCAATATTTTACTTCGGTTTCTCCCTTTACCAACGCAACTTTGTGATGCGGGCAGGTTCCTACTCCTGAAGAAGTATAATCGCATTTAGGACAACAATACTTCATGGCTTTTTTAGCCGTTTTTGTTTCTGTTGTTTTAGTAACAGTTGTTTTTGTTTCGGTAGTTTGTGCAAATACACCTGCGCTAAGCAGGATGGCTGCAATCATTAATAACAAGTTTTTCATAGGTTGTTTTTTAAGATGTGAATTAATACTGCAAGAATAATTTATACTTAATCTGTCGGCACTGATTACAATATGTTATGAAGCTGACTTTTATCAGCCGATTCATAAATATGTGTTTTGTGTAGCAGAATAATTACACTGCAAGAATGAGCATGTTATTATTGTAAAGCGTTACATAACTATTGAAGAGGGTTGCATCATTCACCGGTTGAGTTTGAACAGCAGGGGGGAACAAAAACAAAACCTTAACAAAAGTTGTTGGTGACGCATCGCAGAACTTGTCCTGAAATTGTTTCAGGAGCCGATGCTAAAACACCAACAACGGCAAAAGAGTTTGTAAGTGAGCAATGACATTGTGAGACCTGCTGCTCTGAGCGGGGCGAAGCAAGCTTCCGTTTTGTCTTTCTGCTTTCGCAAAAATGTGCAGTTACAAACTGCCTTTTATTGAAACTTCGAAGTGCGCTTCGCTAACACTTCGAAGAACAGGCTCTTGTTTTATTCCTTGCCGTCTGCTTTAGCTAATTGTATTCGGTTTTATTCCTTGCCGTCTGCTTTAGCTGACGGAACATAGAAATAAAAATAATGGCTTTAGCCAAAATATATTTGTATTGGCTGTTTCATTTTACACAAGTACAAGATTCCTCACTACGCTGAACCTTCGTTTAGAATACCAATGAAAAATACAAAGCCGAAGGTTGCTTCGTAAGCGTGCAAAGCCACGCTTCCTCGCAATGAACAATACAGTTTTTATTTATCTAACCACACTTCTCTCAAGCTGCGGTATTCCATGCCGTTGCTTTCGAAGTTTTTTACATAGGGCTGAATGAGCCGCCTGTTAACGGAGTAGTAAATGGGCAGAAAGGGTGCGTCATCGGTGAGCATTTGATCGAGCTGCGCATACATTTTGTTTCGCTCAGCGGCATCGGGCGTGGCAATGGCTTTTTCGAAGAGGGCATCGTACGCGGGGTTTACATAGCGCGTGGGGTTCATGTAACTGGATTCCTCGAAAGTTTTGGGAACGTTTTTGCCGTAGAATAAATTGAGGAAGTTGTTGGGGTCGGGATAGTCGGCCACCCAGCCGAAGCGCCAGAAATTGGTTTTGCCGGTTTCGACATTGTTGGTGTGCTGCGCCCACACCACCTGTGATATTTCGACATTGATGTTGAGGTTTTGGCTGAGCATTTTCTGAATGGCTTCGGCAATTTTTTCGTTGCGCCCGCCACCGCTGTTTATCTCAAGCGTGGTTTTAGGAAATCCTTTTCCGTTGGGGTAGCCCGCTTTAGCAAGGAGGTCTTTTGCTTTTTTTACATCGAAGGTGAAGCCCTTTACCAAGCTGTTATCATAGCCCGGTATTCCCAGCGGCACAAAGCCGTTGAAGGCGGGTATGCCTTCGCCTTTGGCAGTATAGTCGGCAATGTTGGCGCGGTCAACAGCGTAGTTGAAAGCAAGGCGCACATTTTTGTTTTTGAAAACAGGGTCAACAAAAAGAAAACCGTAGAACTGTGTAGATAGTTCGGGGCGCACCTGCAACACATATTTTTTGAAGTCGCCTTTTAGCTGGTGATCGGCATCGAGAATTTCGTCCGCCATATCGAAAGGGATGCGGTATTTCATATCGAGATTGGCTTTCTGAAATTCGAGCAGGTCGGTTTTGTCTTCTTTAATGAAAGAAACTTTGATGGCATCGAGATAAGGAAGTTGATTTCCGAATTCGTCTTTGCCCCAATACTTTTCGTTGCGCGAAAGGATAACGGCTTCATCGGTTTTGAGCGCCTTGAGATAAAAGGGTCCGGTGCCAAC
Source organism: Chitinophagales bacterium (assembly GCA_046598235.1). Lineage (GTDB taxonomy): Bacteria > Bacteroidota > Bacteroidia > Chitinophagales > LD1 > Bog-950. Next base: position 2,618 of record JBKJJB010000105.1, on the reverse strand, counting down.
TGTGTGATAAAGAATGTCGCCTTTGTAATAGTCAACCGCTTCTTTCGGGAAAGCACTCATGAATGGAAGCGCAAGACGGTTGAGGAAATCGGCAAAAGGTTTTTCGAGCGTAACTTCCAAGGTAGAATCGTTGAGGGCTTTTACTCCCCATGCTGCACGCGCAGCAGTTTCGTCACCTTTATCCTGGCGCACAGTATATAGCGCAGTAGCACCTTTTACAATATCGCGGAAAAAAGCGAATCCGTTGTTTTTAGAGCTTGGTGTGCAGAGCAAATCGAAACAGTAAACAAAATCGTTGGCGGTTACTTCTCGCCCTTTGCCGTCTTTAAAACATTTGTCGTCATGAAAGAAAGCGCCTTTACGGATTTTGAAAGTGTAAACCGAAGCATCGCTGTTTACTGTCCAGCTTTCAGCAAGGCAGGGGTCTATGGTTAAGTCTTTTGCATTGAAAGCAACCAACCCTTCGTAAATCTGTGTAACAATACGATGACCTACTACTTCGGTAATAGAAAGGGGATAAAGAGTTTTGAGAAACTCGGTTTCGTTGTAGCGAAACATGCCTCCGTATTTGATGCCACCTTTGCCTTGTATTTGTTCTTTTGATTTTTTGCTGCCGTCACCACAGGAAGTGAAAAAAATCAAGACGAAAAGAATAGGAAGTAGTAATGTTTTTTTGAACATGGATATTATTGTTTTATCGAAAATGAGATATGAAATTAAAGTGTAAGATAGTTAAAGGCTAAAGCACGTAATAATAAAAACTACTTCTCTCCTGTTTCCCTCAGCGAATCATCAATAATTTTTTGTGATACCCGAAAATTTGTTTGCTGGACTTTATTTAGAATGTCCTTCAACGAAACTATAAGCCCTTCCTGTTTTGCCCGTTTTAAAACTCCGATAGTTCCAGTGTATTTTAGTTTTAATCGTTCGGCAATTTTTCGTCCTTTTATATCATCAATAATTAGGGTTGCATCTTTTGTTTCAATAGCCAGGGCAATTGCGGTGGCTTCACCTTTGTCAATTTTAATTCCGAAAGAAGGAACAGCATTCGGATTTCGGATAACAATCCAATCGGGAAGGGCACTGCCGAACTCATCAGCAACTGCCTGAGTGGTATAAATGTTTTTGTAAAGTGCGGGTAAAATTTGAAGTTCGTCAATCTTGCCAAGCAGAATCAGACAACTGGTATCGGCAATAACTAATTCAGGCAGTTTTGAAGTCATGTTTTAAATCTTCGGGATTATCGCTGAATATGGAGTAACCGTATTTTCCCATGGTTTCCAAAAAATCTCTTTTGCTGATTCCAACAAACTCAGCAGCTTCTCCGCCAGACAGTACACCATCTTCGTACAACTTTCCGGCAACAATCATAGCTGCATCATGTTCCGAAAGTTCAACGCCATCGGGTATTTCGAGAGTTATTGTTTTCATAGTGCTAAGATAGATGAATTATGGCAAGATTATTTTCCTTCATCAACTTCTTTAATGAAACTGATAATGCCGGGGTAATATTCCTGTTGTGCATCCCACATACTTAAGTGGCCTCCATTAGGGCAGTACAGATATTTTCCATGCTGAACAAGTTTACTCATCTCTTCCATTTCTTCGGGATTCATGGTGTCGTAATGCGAGCCAATCATTAAAGTTGGAATGGTGAGATTTTTTAAGCGAGTCCAACACTCCCATCCCACTAATCTTCCACCGGGAACAAACTCACTGGGTCCTTGTAATATTTCGTACACAGGTTGGTTGATGTGCTTGAATGAACGAAGCACGGGCTCAGACCATTCACTTTCTGGTTTTCGTAAAATATGCTTACAGTAGTATTCATCGAACACTAATTTCAGATAAACGGGGTCGGCAAATTTTCCTGCTTTCTCATAACTCTCTAATGAGTCCACTAAACTCTTACGCATTTCGGTGCGGAGCTTTTTGTTGTAAGCTCCATACTTGGCATAGTCGGCAGTCATGTTTGAAACAATCAGCCCTTTCATGTTCTGCTCATACTTGAGCGCGTATTCCATTCCCAAAATTCCGCCCCATGAATTTCCGAGCAAGTAAAAGTTGTCTTTGTTCAGACCAAGAGCAACGCGAACCTGTTCCACCTCTTCAACAAATCTTTCGAGCGTCCAAAGAGAAGTATCGGTGGGTTGGTCGCTGTAATAAGAACCAAGCTGGTCGTATTCAATCAATTCAAACCCTTCCTTAGGCAGAAAGCTTTCGAAGCACTCCATGTATTCGTGTGTGAGTGCGGGACCTCCGTGCAATAGCAATACTTTAATGCGCGGGTTGTTGCCGATTTTTTTTGTCCACACTTTGAACGTCCCTTTCGGAGTTTCGATGGGAATCATTTTAACGCCAGCGTTTTCTGTTTCTTCTTTTGTGTAGGTGAAGTATTCTGAAACGGTTTGTGTGTCGTTAGTAGTTTGTTGTTTGTCGTTGCATCCAAATATTGATAGCAGAAAAAAAATGGAGAAGAATATTTGCTTCATGGTTTGCCTTTTGGTTTTTGAAATTTGTGTTTTCTCACTGATGCTTCTTCTGTTTTTACTGAATGTTTCAATTGCTTATTTATGTTCTCTACTTCTGTAAAAGAAAGGTTGCGCCACTTTCCCAAG
>JBKJJB010000246.1:0-4855 GCA_046598235.1 Chitinophagales bacterium | reverse complement strand
ATCATCCTGCACGTTGCCGCTGATTCGAATTTTGTCTTGTGAGAAAAGAAAAACAGAGATTAAAATGAAAACTGAACTGAGTAGAATTCGTTTTTTCATAATCATGATTTTGGTTAGGTAAGGTGAAATTATAATTTTTTGAGAAAGAGAAATTTAATTTTGCTGATACCTATTACCAAATGCTGAAACAGATATTTTTAAACAATGAATAGTAAAAACAAATTTCTTATCAGCATCGTTTTTGTACTGGCAATGGCAGCCGTCATTCTTTTTACCGAAAGCAAGGCAGAAGGGGAACAAGGCATTATTGTAAAGTTAGAACTTGCTCCCAACATTCAGGCAGTTGAACAACTGGTATTAAAGTTCGATGATGAACACATTCAATGGCTTCGGTTAAATACACAACTCGATTTCATATTCATTCTTACTTATAGTTCTCTTTTCTTTTTCGCCTTAAAAGGGTTGTGGAAAAGGCTGTATAAAACAAATCCATCAGCACTTTTGCTGTGCGTTGCTTTTGTTCCGGGAGTTTTGGATGTAGTTGAGAATCTCTTTATACTCGGCTTCCTGAATCGCAATTTCAGCACGGCTTATTTCAGCATTTACTATGGCTGTGTTCACGCCAAGTGGGTTCTGGTGGGAGTGTTTGTTCTCCTTTCCTTAATTCAGTTGGGATGGATAATCTACGAAAAGTGTTTCCCTGCCGATGTTAAAACCCATTAAGTCTGCAACACCATTTTTCCTCTCCATATATTTTTTCTGCGCCTTTTTGTAATTCGGATAATAAATCTACTTTTGCCGTCCAAAATTTTTTTGAATGCCTACAATACAACAGTTAGTAAGAAAATCGCGTCAGGCGATTCGTGCCAAATCGAAGAGTCGTGCATTGGATTCCTGTCCTCAAAAAAGAGGCGTTTGCACGCGTGTTTATACCACTACTCCTAAAAAGCCAAACTCTGCTCTTCGTAAGGTAGCTAAAGTGCGCCTTACAAATGCAGCTGAAATTATCGCTTATATCCCTGGTGAAGGGCACAATCTTCAAGAGCACTCCATCGTGTTAATTCGCGGTGGTCGTGTGAAAGACCTTCCGGGTGTTCGTTATCATATCGTTCGTGGTTCATTGGATACTGCGGGTGTTGAGAACAGAAAGAAGAGCCGTTCTAAATACGGAACTAAGAGACCTAAGGCAGGTGCAGCAGCAGCCCCGGCAAAAAAGAAATAATCAAATAGATAACAGACAATAGATTTTAGACTTTAGATAAAAATCAATTTTCAATGAGAAAGAAAAAAGCCCCAAAAAGATATGTGCAGCCGGATCCTAAGTTTGGCGATATCATGGTTACACAATTTGTAAACCGTATCATGTACGAAGGGAAAAAATCAACTGCCTACAGCGTATTCTATGGAGCATTGGAATTGGTTGAAGAAAGAACCAAAGAGAATGGCATGGAAGTTTGGAAAAAAGCTATCCAGAATGTAGGTCCTTCTGTGGAGGTAAAATCAAAGAGAATCGGAGGTGCTAACTTCCAGATTCCTACCGAAGTTAGAGGAGATCGCAGAGCATCGGTTGCCATGAAATGGTTGATTCAATATAGCCGCGCCCGCAATGGTAAGTCAATGGCTGATAAATTAGCTTCAGAAATAGTAGCAGCATCTAAGGGTGAAGGAAGTGCTTTCAAAAAGAAAGAAGATACTCATAAAATGGCAGAAGCGAATAAGGCATTTGCACACTTCAAGTTCTAATTGGAGATTACACAGATAATACAAAAGGATTACACCGATAAATACAAATGGGAAAAGATTTAAGTTACACAAGAAATATTGGAATTGCAGCTCACATTGACGCAGGTAAAACAACTACTACTGAGCGTATTTTGTATTACACCGGAGTAAACTACAAAATTGGTGAAGTACACGAAGGAGCTGCAACAATGGACTGGATGGAGCAAGAGCAAGAGCGTGGTATCACTATTACCTCTGCAGCTACCCGTTGTCATTGGGAATGGAAAGACAAAAAATACGACATCAATATTATTGATACTCCCGGTCACGTTGACTTTACTGTGGAAGTAAATCGTTCGCTTCGCGTACTGGATGGTCTTGTGTTTTTGTTTAGTGCAGTTGATGGTGTTGAACCTCAATCAGAAACCAACTGGCGTTTGGCAGATAATTACAATGTTGCCCGTCTTGGTTTTGTAAATAAAATGGATCGTCAGGGTGCTGATTTCTTTAATGTAGTAGCTCAGGTGAAATCAATGTTGGGTTCTACTCCAATGGTCATGCAAATTCCTATTGGAAACGAAGAACATTTTAAAGGAGTAGTAGATTTAATTGCTAACGAAGCAATTATCTGGAATGAAAGCGATAAAGGAATGACTTCTGAAACTGTTGCTGTTCCTGCCGAGTTATTGGATGAGGTAAAGGAATATCGCGAGAAGATGCTCGAACAAGTAGCAGAATTTGATGACCATTTAATGGAAAAATATTTTGCTGACCCGAATTCTATTTCACCCGATGAAATACGTGCGGCAGTTCGTAAAGCGGTAATTGCTCAGAAGGTAGTTCCTATGTATTGTGGTTCTGCATTCAAGAACAAAGGAGTTCAAGCTGTGCTGGACGCAGTTTGTGCTATTCTTCCTTCGCCACAAGATAAGCCGAACATCAAAGCAACTAACCCTGATACTGAAGAGGAAATCGAAATTCACCCTGATACCGATGCTCCGTTTTGCGCATTGGCATTTAAAATTGCTACCGATCCATTTGTAGGTCGTTTGGCTTACTTCAGAGTGTATCAAGGCTCATTAGTTGCAGGCTCATATATATTAAACACGCGTACCGGAAAGAAAGAACGTATCTCTCGTTTATTCCAGATGCATGCAAACAAACAAAATTCGGTAGAAAAAGTAGAAGCAGGTGACATTGCAGCAGCCGTAGGTTTTAAAGATATACGCACGGGTGATACACTTTGCGAAGAGAAGCATCCGGTTGTGTTAGAAAGTATGAAATTCCCTGAGCCGGTTATCTCATTAGCTATTGAGCCTAAGGCACAGAAGGATTTGGATAAATTGGGTATGTCGCTCGGTAAATTGGCTGAAGAAGATCCTACTTTCAAAGTAACATTCGATGAGCAAACCGGACAAACTATTATTGCAGGAATGGGCGAGTTACACTTGGAAATTCTTGTTGACCGTTTACGCAGAGAGTTTAACGTAGAATGTAACCAGGGAGCACCTCAGGTTAACTATAAAGAGCGTATTACTAAAACGATTGAACACCGCGAGCAATACAAAAAGCAAACAGGCGGTCGTGGTAAATTTGCCGATATTAAAATTGAAATAGGACCTGCCGATGAAGGTGTGGTAGGATTGCAGTTTATCAATGATGTATTCGGAGGGTCAATTCCTCGTGAATTTATCCCGCCTGTAGAGAAGGGATTTAAAGAAGCGATGAAGACAGGCGTTCTTGCAGGATACGAATTGGATAGCTTGAAAGTACGTTTGTTTGATGGTTCATTCCACGCGGTTGACTCCGATGCTTTATCATTTGAACTTTGTGCGAAGCTTGCCTTCAGAACAGCTGCAAAAAATTGTAAGCCGGTTCTATTGGAGCCAATCATGAAGGTAGAAGTTATTACCCCTGATGAAAATACCGGTGATGTAGTAGGTGATTTGAACCGCAGAAGAGGTTTGTTGGAAGGTATGGAAGCGAAAGTAAATGCACAAGTAGTAAGAGCAAAAGTTCCTTTGAGCGAAATGTTCGGATATGTTACTCAATTGAGAACACTTACTTCCGGTCGTGCTACTTCAACTATGGAGTTCCACAGTTTTCAACCGGCACCTGAAAACGTGGCGGCAGCGGTAATTGCAAAAAATTCAGGTAAAACAAGAAGCAGCGCAGTAGGCGAATAACAGCCCCTAAATCCCCGAAGGGGACTTAAAGGGAAAACAAAAAGAGAAATGAATTTTTTAACCATAAAACCAAATTTGCAAACCTTCTCTAAATCCCCCTTGGGGGTTTGGGGGCTAACGTTCTTTTTATGAGCCAGAGAATCAGAATTAAATTAAAAAGCTACGACCACAATCTTGTTGACAAGAGCGCGGAGAAAATCGTAAAGACAGTGAAGAATACAGGTGCCATAGTAACAGGTCCTGTGCCTCTTCCAACACATCGTAAAGTATTTACTGTTAACCGCTCTCCGCACGTAAACAACGATAGTAAGGAGCAGTTTCAGCTTTGCACTTATAAAAGATTGCTCGACATCTATTCATCAACTCCTAAAACTATTGATGCTTTGATGAAGCTAGAGTTGCCGAGTGGTGTGGAAGTGGAAATTAAGGCGTAAGCCCCTCCTAACCTCCCCGAAGGGGAGGAACTAAGTCCCCTTTAGGGGATTTAGGGGTCATTTAAAAGTATTTATTCATTTATGAGCCGCGACTAAAAGGGCTCCGCTAAAACCAAACAGTATGAAAGGAATTATTGGAAAAAAAGTGGGAATGACAAGTGTTTTCGACAATGGACGCAGCGAAGCGGTTACCGTTGTTGAAGCAGGCCCTTGTGTTATCACTCAAATTAAAACCGTTGAAAATGACGGTTACTATGCTACTCAGTTAGCATTTGATGACAAGAAAGAAAAGCAAACTCCTAAGGGATTGCAAGGTCACTTTAAAAAAGCAGGAACTACTCCAAAGAGAAAGTTGATAGAGTTCCGCGATTATGACTTTGGCAAGCAAGTGGGTGATTTAGTAGTAGCTACCACTTTTGAAGAAGGAGATTTAGTAAACGTAATAGGAACCTCGAAAGGAAAAGGTTTTCAGGGTGTTGTAAAACGCCACGGGTTTTCGGGAGTGGGTTGGGG
>JBKJJB010000018.1:0-6577 GCA_046598235.1 Chitinophagales bacterium | reverse complement strand
AGCCCACATACGAAACAGTAATTTCATGTTCCCCTACAGGAATACTCAATGTAAATTGCCCGGATGCACTACTAATTGCTCCTTTCGGCTTATCAAATTTTACCGTAGCACCACTCAGTTGGTCTTTGGTGTCTGCATCGCGAATAGTTCCGGTTATCTGGGCAGTTTGTGCAAACGAAAACTGTACGGCAATAATGGTTATGAAAAACAGCGGGTAAATTTTTTTCATGCTCAAATTGGGATGCGTTTACGGAAGTGGGTTTATCAAAAATAATTTTCTTCTCTAATTTGTGATAGAAGAATCGGGCTTGCTTTACGGCAAATCTTCTTCATCTACATTCAGCCATGTTTCAGGAAATCTCAAGTTTTTATACCAAATCAGTTTCCATTCTTCATGGTTGTATTCCAGAGCGGTCATGTTTTCCACCCAGTCGCCACTGTTGAGATAAAGAACTTTGCCATTGGGTGTTTCAATCTCTCGTATTTCGGGCATGTGCGAATGTCCGTTGGCTACAACCTGATAGCCATTTTCAGCACCAATATCTGCGCCCGTTGCAGCATAGTCGTGCAATTTTTTTACTCCTCTTTTTGTAGCTGCTTTTACCCGCTGCGAGAAGGACGATTTCTCACGACCGAAAAATTCAAGAAAAAAGTTCACCAGTTTGTTGATGAGAATAAGAATTTCGTATCCAATAGTGCCGAGTTTTGCCAGCCATTTTGAACCGCGCATAGAAACATCAAAAATATCTCCATGAAAAAACCAATGCTGCTTGCCATCCAAATTCAAAACCAGTTTATCCTCTAATTCTAAATTGCCAAGATTTAGCCCTGAATATCTGCGCAGCATTTCATCGTGATTGCCGGTGAGGTAATATACTTTCACTCCATCCGAAACAAATTTGAAAATGCGTTCTAAAACTTTGGTGTGTGCTTTGGGAAAGTAGTAGGAACGAAACTGCCAGATGTCGATAAAATCGCCATTGATGATGAGTATTTCCGGTTCAATGGATTTGAGATAGCGATTTAACTCTTTTGCCTTGCAACCGATAAAGCCCAGATGCACATCGCTAATTACCGCCACCTTTACTTTTCTTTTGCCAGCGTTCATTGCGCGAAGTTCGTAATTGAATGTTACGTAAAGATTACTCTTTGATTACTCCGAGCGTTAATTTGTCGGAGGCAGAAATAGGATTGATGCGCGCCAGTTCTCCGTTCGGAAATTGTACTCGAAAATCTGTCCAGCCGGTAGTGCCTGCGCGCGGGTCGGGGCGATAATAATCGGTAGAAGTTATTTGCGCTCCGCTTTCAAAAGCATTATTCATGTCGGTGTAGTCACCGGTTCTGGCTTCGGTGGTTCCTGCATCGCTTCGGGTTCTAACTATATAACCTTGTGCTACCAATTGCTGAATTTGTGTTTTACTCGAAGTAGAATTATTCTTAATTACAAAAGCGGCTTCGGAAGTTCCGGGGTCAGAATAAACAAACATGGCGCGTCCTTGCAACGAAGGATGTCCGGTTTTATAAAGCGATTCAGCCGCACCTTCCATAATAAATACAACCTTATTTCGTGCCACAGAAAGCCGGGGCCAGTTCTTTGCCAAGGCAGCTTGTTCAAGTGTTGAGTAGCTGCCGCGCACATCATCGGGAGTAATTACTTTGTCAAGATTTGCACCGAACACACTTTTTATTTCTTCATCCATTTTATCGCAGGCCGTTGCATCATAAGGAATAGAAAGAGTAAGCCCCGGAAGAGCGGGGAGCGCATCGCCTACCGTTTCTTCTTTGGTTTCTATATTGATAAAAACAGGCAAGTGATTGGGATGAGATACGCTCCAATTGTAAACGGTAGTAAGCGCATCTTTAAAAGTGATGTAGTTGGTATTGAAATCGAAATCGGGGATGTGTAATATTTTAAATCCCGGTTGTTTAAGTGCTTGAATATTCGACTCTACTTTGTCAGATTCGCCAATCAAAGAATATCCCTGGCGGTAATAAAATTGTCCTCCTAAGGGGTCGTTATAGAAATCAAGTTCAAGACCGCGAATAGTATAATCGTTAAACTGTTGCTCAATAGGAATATGGGTGTAGTCCAATCCCATAGGGCTGAATTGCGAAGGCAACAAACCGAGTGAATCGGCATTACTAAGCCATACAAAAATGGCGGAGTCAGTTTTAGTTCTATAACTATTGTGGCTGGCAATAATTTGAATTTGATTCATACCTAAACTGTCGGTAGGACCATTGTCATAAACTATTTCTGTAGATTTTTTTGCTGTATCTTTTTTGCAAGAAAAAAGGAGTAATGACAGGCATGCAAATAATAGGACGTAACGTTTCATTAACTATAGTTTTGCATGAAATTAAAGAATGATTAATAGAGAGCAAGAAAATGAGTCGAAATCTTAATCTTAGACGATCTATTTCTTTTTTGCCAATACGGGCTTTTTCATTCCCGATAGAAGGGCGAGTTCATCCCCTATACCGATGAAAGTTCTGTAGTTGAGAGGAAACTCTAACAATACATGCAACATACTTAAAAAGTAAAGCACCATTAATCCGGTTTTGTAATTATACACGTATAGTAAAACCGATGCTATCCAAATGGCGATTACAATTGCCAATTGATTCTTTGGAACCTCGTGCCATTTAATAACCTGCGTTTTCGAAAACCAATTTAGATAATGGTAGGTATATGCAAAAGCTATAAAGCGCATTATGCCCAAGCCAACAGATGAAGTAAAAACCGTTTCGCGTGTAAATTCTCCCAGTTTAAACAGATCCATCAAGGCTTTGTTAAGTTGAACAAAGCCGCTTTCAACTATAGCTTTTTCGGCATAGCCGCTGATATTGTAAAAAGAAATATTGGGATGAAAAATAAAAAAGCTGATACCGCAACCCACAAAAACAAACAGCGATGCAATTCCGGTTTTGCTTTTGTTTTTCAATGCCCCAAGCAAAATGAACAATCCGGTAAAAATGAAAACATGAATCAGCGTAGGTAGAAAAACACCAAACAGAAAAATAAAAGGAGAACTCTTACTAAATGCTGCCCCGATAATAACAGCCAGAACAAAAAACAATATTTTGTAATAAATGTCACGAAACAGAACCATTGCCAAGGCAATAACAAACGACACAAAAATCATTACGGTTACTGTATCAAAGATACCTTCTCCAAAGGTACTAAGCACCGCATTATAAAGCGGCTCAACAACTTCCAGGTTGCGGTAGGTGATTACTAACGATAAAAAAGTGAGTATAAAACACAAAACAACCAACCAGTAATAGTCCTTTTTACCGGTGGCAAAATAATCTCGTTTGTGCAGCCATCCTATTTCAGTAAGATAATGCAAAGGACCAAGCACTGCATACGAAAAAAGAAATAATTCAAAGGGTAAAATAAAAGCCGCCACGCAGGAAACAATCATCAGCGCAATGTTGGCGATGTCTATGGTTTTTGTGTTCATCTTAACCTGTCAATCCGGGAATTTTCGGCATGGCGCCCATCATTTCGCTTTGCATTACGTTATCTGCTTTTTCAAGTGCTTCGTTAATGGCAGCTTGTAATTTTCCCTCCAGCGTAATCTTATCGTCCTGTTTTAGAACTTCGATGTTCTTGATTTTGCGATTGCCGGAAACTGTTACTCGCACGTAATCGTTTTCTGAAGTTACTTCAATAGTGTCGAGGCGTTTTTTAGTCTCTTCCATTTTTTCTTTCAGTTCATTCAGTTGTTTCATTTGGTCAAAGAAGCCCATAGAGTAATGTGGAATTTAGAATTTGGAATGCGGAATGAAAATACAAATTAGCTCTTCATGTTATCGAACTGTAATGGAAAACCATAATCGCCTTTGCGCAGAAAAGCCATTACTTCCTGCAAGTCGTCAATCTTCTTACCTGTTACGCGCACAATATTATCCATTTGCGATGGCTGAACTTTAAATCCACTGTCTTTTATCGCTTTTGCAATCTTCTTCATCGTGTCTTTGTCCAAACCATTTTTCAGCTTCACATCTTTTTTAATCATCGGACCCGATGCGTAATGCTCTTTGCTTACATCGTAACTGCGGGGGTCAATTCCCTGTTTAGAGCCACGGGCAATAATAATGTCAACGATGGTATTCAGCCGCATTTCATTTTCAGTGGTAATTAAAAGCGTCAGTTCTTTTTTATTGAAATCAATATCCGACTTTGAGCCATGAAAATCATAGCGATTAACGATTTCCTTTTTGGCTACGTTGATAGCGTTCTCAATTACTTGTGGGTCAACCTTACTTAGCACATCAAAACTTGGCATAGTTCAATTTTTGATTTGTGATTTGAAAAACGAATTGCCTTGAGCACTCAGCAAGTTCACATATTCTTTTCCGTCCTTATTGAAAACTACATAACCTGTCGAATCGCCCAAAAAATAATTTCCAGAAATAAACTCTCGCCCATTCAACAGCCACATAATATTACCATCTATAGTTGCATTGGTTCTAACTGCACTTTTGTTTTCAAAGAAGGAATTAAACAAACGAACATTGTTTCCTTCTACAGAAATGCTTCCTCCTTGTCCCTTTAAGAATACTACATCCATAGAAGTGCATGAATCTCTCAACGTCAAAAACATCTTTAATGGCAATGGTTCTGTATTAGTCTGTTGAGCGGAGGCGGCTATAGAACATGTAAAACCAATAAGTAAAAGCATCAGAAGTTTTGTTTTCATACTTGCAAATTTATTTTTCTGCAGCGAGCTGTTGAAAATATTGCAGATAATTATTTCTGATTGCCAGCGAAGAATATTTCTCTTCGACTGTTTTTCGTCCTGCTTTTTCGAGCGAGTTTCTTAACTCTTTAGATTCTATTAATAAAGAAAGTTTTTGAATCCATTCTTCTTCCGATGAAGCAAGAAATCCATTTTCACCATCTTGAATAATTTCCTTGTTCACGCCAACCGGACTCATTACCGTTGCTACTTCAAGTGCCATATACTGCAACCCTTTCATGCCGCATTTACCTCTCGACCATTCATTATCGGGCAAAGGCATAATGCCAATATCGAAAGAAGAAATCTCTTGCACTTCTGTTTCGGGAGTCCATGCAATGCCTTGAATCTGCAAATCTTCATTTTTGTATTCAGGCACTCCGAATATCTTAAACGCAATTTTGTTTTTGAATTTTTCTTTCAGTTTTTTCAGAACAGGGATGATAGTTTTAAAATGTTCAATCGTAGTTAAACTTCCGCTCCATCCAATTGTAACCGCAACTTGTTGAGAAGAATTTTTTGGGGGAAGTTGATAGTAATTTAAATCTATGGTAGAAGGAACAACCACAATATGTTTATTGAACTGCTGTGCGTGATTATATAGATATTGATTGCCCGCAAAAACCAAATCGGCTAGAGCAATAATATCATTCGTTTTTTCGGGACGCTTAAGCCACGATAATTTTTTATTCCCTTCCGATACATCGTTATTCCATATAGCATCATCAAAATCGAAAATGATTTTTGCGCCCGAACGTCTCAATAACTTTTCGAAGACAGTGGTGCCTGTCATAAATGCTTCGCGGTAAATAAAAATGATGTCAAAATATTTTGCGCGTATTACATCTTTTATTCTTCTTAAAATTCCTTTGATAAAGAGAGTAAGCTTTTGAAAGTAGCTTCCGTAATACAAACTGTAATCTTCTTCTGCGCTGATTAAAATGGGAGAATACACACATTCAAATCCATTTGCTTCAAGAAATGGAATGTATTGCTCACACCGATACCGCTGTCCGGGTGAGCGGTCAAAGCGATGTTGAACTATATAAAGAATTCTTTTTTTCTTTTCTGGTACCATGTAATATGCTTTTGCAAAATATGGGAAGTAACCGAAAACAAAAATGACCCGCTCTGGTTTATTTTCAATAAGTTTATTTTGGCTTCACCATGTTCCGAACAAAACTTATTGCTTTTTGCTTCTCTGTATTCGTTTTCATTTCCACTTCAACTGCACAAACCATGACTGAAACCGAAGCCGATATCAAAGCCCGCGAACTTATTTCGCAAATGAGCTTAAAAGAAAAAGTGTTCGAAATGCACGGGCATGGAGTAATTCGCTTTGGTCTTTCAATTATTTTTTCAAAAAAAATTAAACCGGTTCATGCAGGAGGAAGCAAACGATTAGGCATTCCTTCTACAATTTTTTTAGATGGTCCGCGCGGAGTAAGTCTATCTAAAGGCACTACTGCTTTTCCAGTAACGATGGCGCGCGGTGCCAGTTGGGATATTGATTTGGAGCGAAGAGTTGGTGAAGCAATGGCGGAAGAAATTCGCGCGTTGGGCGCTAACTACAGCGGTGCGGTGTGCATGAATTTATTGCGCCATCCTGCATGGGGCAGAGCGCAGGAAACGTATGGCGAAGACCCGCATCAGGTGGGTGAAATGGCAAGCGCGCTTGTTGAAGGAATTCAAAAGCATAACGTACAAGCGTGTGTTAAACACTTTGCTGCCAACAGCATGGAGAATAACCGCTTTGGCGGAAGCATGAACATGGATGAGCGCACTTTGCACGAGGTTTATCTGCCGCATTTTAAAAAAGTAATTGAGCG
>JBKJJB010000433.1:0-11043 GCA_046598235.1 Chitinophagales bacterium | reverse complement strand
AATCAACACCATCTTTTGCTTCCTTATCAGCACATACTGTTGCCAGCAACATAGTATTGCCGTACTTAATCATAGCAGAACCATCAGCCTGCTTAGCAAGTTTACCGGTCTCTATTTCTATTGTTCTTCCTCCACCGAGGTCAATTGTTTTTTTAATAATGTTCATCTTGCTTTTGTTTATTGTTTTTGGATATTGTTTTTATAGAAATACAAAAATCCACGGGCTGTGGCTGATAATTTGTAATTCGTAATTTTTACTTCGTAATTTCTCTTGGCGGGCTGAAGGCAATTTGCCTTGTTTAGTTTTTCGTCAGGGTCCATCCCAAAACCTACCCGGACGTTTTCATCTACCTCTTTGCCCTTAGGGCATCTCCTCCAAAAGGAAAAGAAAAGCGGAATATTATGTTTAAAAAGCGAAAGGATGGCTTTGAGCCATCCCTTCACGGTTGTATTATTTTCTGATACCTAATTTCGCAATCAATGCGCGATAGCCGGTAAGGTCAGTTTTCATCAAGTAGTTCAATAATCTTTTTCTCTGACCTACCATTTTCACAAGTGAACGGGTATTGCTGTGGTCGAGTTTATTTGTTCCCAAGTGCTGACTTACGTGGTTAATTCTTTGGGTGAACAAAGCTATTTGTGCTTCGGTAGAACCTGTATTTTTTTCAGACCCACCATATTCTTTAAATATGTTCTTTTTTACTTCGGCTGTAACTTGCATTTCGTATTCTTTTATTTTTGAGGCGGCAAAGATAACGGGACTTTCGAAAAAACCAAACCCGGTAATATCAGGCAATCTCTCTCACTTCAATACGTTCAAAGCTGCCTTTATCACCTCGTCATCTCCGTTCTGAATATAGTAATATCCATCGGTGCGCCACGTTTGCTTGGCAAGAAATGCCTTGAGACTAATCTTCAATTTAGAAACGACTAATTGCGGCTTCTCTTTCCCGCTTTTCAGCCCTTTTGGTTCTGCATACTGGTAGAATTCGTTTACCAACTCATCGGATACAACAAAGTTCTTTTTAAAATCTTCAGGCGATTTAAACTTTTCGAGGACATCTGCGTGGGTGGATGAATATTTGTAAACAAACTCAGGCACAAAGGAACGTGCTGTAAGGAAGTATTCATTATTAGCCGAAGTATCCATAGCCACAAATATATCGGGACGAATACCACCGCCACCGTAAACTCTCTTACCCTTTGAAGTTTGATATACGGTGGTGTCTTTACTTACAATAGAATCCTGGTGAACAAATTCACCGCGTTGGTAACGCTCATAAATATCATTGTAATATTCATCGCTGCCTTTATCATAAGAGCGCTGAATACTTCTGCCCGAAGGAGTATAATAACGCGCCACCGTTAACCGAAGTGCAGAACCATCCTTTAAATCATATTGCTCCTGAACCAACCCCTTACCGAAAGAAGTTCTGCCGATGATAGTTCCTCTATCCCAATCCTGAATGGCCCCTGCCAGAATTTCGCTGGCGGATGCAGAACCTTGGTCAATCAGGATGCATACATTTCCTTTTTCAAACATGCCATTGGTGCGAGCGCGATAGTCCTGCCTTTCGAATGATTTACCCTTTGTATAAACAATCAGCTTTTCTCCTGAAATAAATTCATCAGCCAAGGCAGTAGCTGCTTGAAGGTAGCCACCTGGGTTTCCTCTTAAATCAAGGATGAGTTTACTCATTCCTTTATCCTTCAATTCACTGAGTTTTTGAACAAACTCTTCGTGGGTAGTGGAGCTGAAAGTGCCTATACGGATATAACCCGTTTCATCATTTATCATGAAAGAGGCATCAATACTGTAAAGAGGAATTTTATCGCGCACAATTTCAAAGTCAATTAGCTTACTTGCATTAGCGCGCAGAATAGAAACCTTCACCGTAGTTCCTTTCGGACCTCTCAGGCGTTGCTTCACTCCGGTATCTTTTATCTTAACTCCCGCAGCTATGCTGTCGTTTATCTTTATAATACGGTCACCGGCTTTCAATCCTGCAGTTTCCGAAGGACCTCCTGATATAGCAGTAACTACCGTAATAGTATCCTGCACAATAAAGAACTCTATCCCAATTCCCTCAAAGTTGCCTTCGAGCGATTCGTTCATTTCGCCAACATCGCGCTTAGGAATATAAACTGAATGAGGATCCAGATTCGACAACATTTTATCAATAGTTTTGTCGGTTAACTCATCGCGATTGATAGTATCTACATATTTTACATCTACATAATTAAGTATGTCTTCTATTTTATCGTAGCTGCTGTTGAGCAGGGTCTGCTTACCGTTGGTAATGGAGTTGACAAGAAACCCCAGCATAACACCAAACGAAAGAACCAACGCATAAATTAAAGGAGAATAAGGATTGGAAGTAGTTTGCTTTCTGTATGAAAGAGGAGGTAATTTTTCCTCATGATTATCCATTCTTTAAAAATTGAAGCGGCAAAAATAAAATTAACTTTGACGCTACCTTTCTATTATATGAAAATAACAGAATCACCCTCACTCTACCGCCATCTCGAAAAGATGAACACCCTCGATTTGCTCACCAACATTAATACCGAAGACCATAAAGTAGCCGTAGCCGTGCAAGAGGTTATTCCGCAGATTGAAAAATTAGTGGATGCTGTGGCTGATAAAATGCTGAGTGGCGGAAGATTGTTTTACATCGGTGCAGGTACCAGCGGTCGGTTAGGAATTGTAGATGCCAGCGAATGTCCGCCCACTTACGGTGTGCCTCATGGCTTAGTGATTGGTATTATTGCAGGTGGCGACAGTGCTATCCGCAAAGCCGTTGAGTTTGCCGAAGACGATGCCGCACAAGGCTGGAAAGACCTTCAGGCATACAACATTCACTCCAACGATGTGGTGGTAGGCATTGCTGCCTCGGGCAGAACGCCTTATGTAGCAGGAGCTTTGAAAACCTGCAGAGAGAATAATATCGCAACCGGCTGCATTACCTGTAATCCCGAAACAGAAGTAGCTAAACATGCCGACTTTCCTGTGGAAGTAATTGCAGGACCTGAATTTGTAACGGGCAGTACCCGCATGAAAGCAGGCACTGCACAGAAGTTAGTGCTGAACATGCTTAGTACTTCCGTAATGATAAAAATTGGCAGGGTGGAAGACAATAAGATGGTGAACATGCAACTGAGCAACGAGAAATTAATAGAGCGTGGAACCAAAATGGTAATGGAAGCCACTTCGCTTTCCGAAGCCCAAAGCCGTGAACTGCTATTGAAACATGGGAGCGTAAAGAAGGCAGTAGAAAGTGTTGTGAAAAATTAAGTAAAGTTCCCTACATCTATTTCCGTATTGCTTTGTTCAACAAGTTTTTTCGTATAGGTTTGCTTAACCGGTTAGCCGGAACTATTATTCACGAAATAACAATGTATGCCTGATAAGAATGTAAAACCAGACCTTAAAAATTTAAGTTTCTCTGACAGCGTATCCTACTACTTCGATAAAGCGGCTCCGTTTACCGGTGCGCCTAAAGGTCTTCTCGACCAGATAAAAGCCTGCAACAGTATTTACAAAATGAATTTCCCTGTTAAGTATGGCGATGAAGTTCGTGTAATTGAAGCATACCGCGTACAGCATTCTCATCATCGTATGCCTACCAAGGGAGGTATACGTTATTCCTTACAGGTTGATCAGGATGAAGTAATGGCTTTGGCAGCCCTAATGACTTACAAATGTGCCCTCGTAGATGTTCCTTTCGGTGGAGCCAAAGGCGGAATTAAAATTGCCCCACGAAAAACTCCCCCCGATATTCTTGAAAACATTACAAGACGCTATACGGCTGAGTTAGTAAAGAAAAATTTTATCGGTCCCGGCATTGATGTTCCCGCTCCGGATTACGGTACAGGCGAACGCGAAATGGCGTGGATACTCGATACCTATACAACCCTTCGTCCGGGTGAAGTAGACGGATACGCCTGTGTTACCGGTAAACCTATTTCGCAAAATGGTATTAAGGGCAGAACCGAAGCTACAGGTCGTGGTGTGGTTTATGCGCTAAACGAAATTTGTTCTTACGAAGAAGACATGAAAGAAATTGGTCTTACAAAAGGTTTGGCAGGAAAGCGCGTAATTATTCAGGGTTTGGGAAATGTAGGGTATCATACTGCCAGAATCATTCGTGAATATGGTGCCAGGGTTATTGCTATAGCAGAAAGCGATGGAGCGGTATATAACGAAAACGGACTTGACCCCGTGGATTTATATAAGTATCGCCAAGAACATGCTTCGGTGATAGGATACGACAAAGGAAGAGCAATTAAGGACAGTGCATCCGCGTTGGAGTTAGATTGCGATATTCTTATTCCCGCAGCCCTCGAAAAACAAATTACAGACAAGAATGCCTCGCGCATTAAAGCGCGCATTATTACCGAAGCTGCGAACGGGCCCATTACTCCTGCTGCCGAAAAAATTCTTTTAAGAAAAGGAGTGATGATTATTCCCGATATCTATGCCAACGCTGGCGGTGTTACTGTTTCGTATTTCGAATGGCTCAAGAACCTTTCGCACGTTCGTTTCGGACGGATGCAAAAGAGATATGAAGAGAAGCATCAAACCAACTTCATTAGGTTGGTAGAAGATCTTACAGGCAAAACAGTTTCTAAAACCCGTATAGAAAAACTGATACATGGTGCGGAAGAAATTGATTTAGTAAACTCGGGATTGGAAGATACCATGATAGAAGCTTACACAGACATTCGCGAATTCAAAAAGCGCAGGAAATCAGAAATAGATTTGCGCACTGCTGCCTTTGCTGTTTCTATCAACAAGATAAAAGATAGCTATTACGCGATGGGAATTTTCCCTTGATGCGGATTTCGGAATACGGAATGCGGAATTGAATACAATACAAAAGCCATCAACAGAAATTGTTGGTGGCTTTTGTATTACTACTCATTACTAACTACTTGCCACTTACCATTTTGTTTTATCATTGCGCCTCAATTTTAAAGTATGATGGAAAGAAACCTTTACAATGATGAGCATCAACTGTTCGCTCAGTCAGTTCGCGATTTTGTAGCAAAAGAAATTACTCCCAACAATGCTAAATGGGAAAAAGCCCAAATGGTAAGCCGCGAAAGCTGGCTCAAGTTTGGCGAGGCGGGATTTCTGTGCATGGCAGTAGATGAGGAATATGGCGGGTTGGGAATAAAAGACTTCCGTTACAATGCTATTGTTATTGAAGAACTTGCCCGCACGGGTTGTGCCGGTCCTGCAGTTGGTTATCCATTGCACTCCGATATTGTTACCCCCTACATTGACCACTACGGCACCGAAGCCACCAAAAAGAAATACCTGCCCAAAATGATTTCGGGCGAAATGATTGGCGCCATTGCCATGACCGAACCGGGCGCAGGAAGCGATTTACAGAACATACGCGCCACCGCAGTGGATAAAGGCGACCATTATCTCGTTAACGGCTCCAAAACTTTTATTACCAACGGCTACCTGAGCGATGTAGTAGTAGTGGCTGTAAAAACCGATGCTACCAAAGGTGCCAAAGGAACTTCCATGCTGGTGATTGACACTTCCATGAAAGGATTTACCAAAGGAAAACCCTTCGAGAAAATCGGTCTTCATGCGCAGGACACCTGCGAACTCTTTTTCGAAAATGTGCAGGTGCCTAAAGAAAACCTCCTTGGCGAAGAAGGCGAAGGATTTAAATACATGATGATTGAGCTTTCACAGGAACGCTTGCTTGTAGGGCTCACCGCCATTGCAGCTGCCGAAGGCACGCTCGAAAGAACCATTCAGTACACCAAAGAGCGCATGGCTTTTGGTAAACAAATAGCAGAGTTTCAGAACACTCGATTTAAATTGGCTGAAGCGGCTACTGAAATTACCATCGGGCGCGCTTTTGCCGATCGCTGTACCGAACTGCATACCGAAAAAAAACTCGACCAGTCAACCGCTTCTATGTGTAAATACTGGCTTACCGATTTACAGCAAAAGGTAGCCGATGAATGCCTTCAATTGCATGGCGGCTATGGTTACATTTGGGAATATCCCGTTGCCCGTGCCTGGGCAGATGCTCGTGTACAGCGCATTTATGCCGGCACTAACGAGATTATGAAGGAGTTGATCGCAAGGAATATGTTGAAATAGAATTGCAGAGTTAAGATTGTAGATTGTATATTAAAATACAGCCCTAACATTTGTAGCAGCTTTTCTCCTACAGTTAGTTAATATCTCCGTTTAAAAACTCTGCCCTAAATCAAGTTACACAAACCTCTTTGCAATGCACAAAGATTCAATTGCAGGGCACGAAACCATACGTCAAAACAAAAAGCGGGGCTCCTGTTTGGAAACCCCGCTTAGGTATGTTCAGCTTTGCTAATGTATTAGTTTAATACCACTCTTTCTCTATGCTCGGTGCCGTTAGTAGCTACCGACATCATATATACCCCGGTAGGTAAAAGGTATTTTGCCTGTATAGTAATTTCGTGACTATTGCTTCCTTTATCTACCCCAAACATGCGCGAATACATTTTACGCCCTGTAAGGTCATAGATGGTAATGTTTATCTCATCCGAAGGGTTTTTTACATTCAAAGTCAATTCATTATCTGTAGGGTTAGGATAAACCGTAAAGTTGCTCTTTACGCCTTCAACCGTTACAGGAACTATGTTTGAGTAAGCAAATTGTCCATCAAAGTCGGTTTGTTTCAATCGGTAATAGGTGGTTCCTATCTTAGGGTTTACATCGGCTTTTTCATAAGTAAGAATATTAGTGCTGTTACCGGCTCCATCTACTCTTGCTACTTCTTCCCATGTTTCTACGTCAGTACTTCTTTCAAGGGTAAAGTAAGCATTGTTAATCTCAAGCTCGGTAATCCACTTAGTTTCTACTACATTTCCGTTAAGCACTGCATCGAAAGAAACTAACTTAATAGGCAATGCACCACCACCATCTCCACCAAAACCAAACGGACTGAAAGAACTCACCCAGTCTGTTTCCATACTTCCGCTACCACCTAACAAACATGAAAGGGCGCTTGATTTAAGGGTAGACGTTTCGCGCTGCCATGCACCGTTTTTATAGTGAGCAATAACCAATGAAGAGCAATCGAGACTTAAAGAAGATAATGGTTTTGTTTCCCAGTATAAAGTTATTTTGATAGGGTCGCTGGTAACCGTTCTGTCCACATCCCAGTATTCTTCGCTACTTACATCGCTAACAGTACTGTTGCGTGAATTTTTGTTAGGAGGGGTGGCAGCAAAGTATTGCGCTGATATACGGGTAGTAGGACTTGTCATGCCACTTACACCCACCCTTCTCCAACGTCCTGCATTACCCACAGGGAAAGTAAAATCAGTGTTACCTACTTTATACATAGGCCCATCTACATAAGTAGAAGCCGAACCTTGAGAACAAGTAGCACCGCTACTCAATTGCAGGTAGTTGGTAGCCGAAGTAGCAATTACCCCGCTTGTGAGAGTAAGTGCACCATTTACAGCAACCGGAGCATTTAAGGTTACTCCGCCCGATTTATTCAAGGTAAGATTTTTAAAAGTAGTGGCTGAAATTCCGCCAATTTGCGAAGCAGTTGCCCCGGTAAAAGATACACCACCTGTAGTTGTATAAGTTCCACTGTTGTTAGTCCATCCGTTGGCACCGGTAACAGTAACGGTGTAACCCGCATCATCTAAACTTGCCGAAGACAAAGTAACATCGGCAACAGTAATATTTCCGCTAAGCGTTTTAGCTCCTGCACCGGAAAGAATTAAGCTGTTATAAGTACCAGTCTTAACGCTTTGTGCGCTGCTTCCGGCATAATTTACTGTGTTACCCGCGGCTGTTGCTGTAAAGGTTCCGGTACTCATAGCCGAACCATATAAAGTTAAAGTAGAGTTTGCTCCGTTTACAAAGGCAGAACCGGATGTAGAGCCAACGAGGTCGCCATACACCGTCAGGTTTCCGTTATTGGTAACGGTATTAGTGCCGGTAACCGTAAAATTAACCGGAGAATCGGGTGAACCTGAAACAACGGTTGTTCCGCTGGCAAAATTGAGAGCAGTAGTAGTAGCCGAAAAACCTTTTGCAAAGTTAATGTTTGCCCCGGTAGCAGTAGTGAACACCGGTGCTGTAGTGCCGCCAAAAGCAAGAGAAGGGGTTGTAGCACCGTTAAAGTTAACTGTAGCTGCTCCCGTTATATTAATAGTTCCGCTCGATGAACCCATAGTAAGTGAGTTAGCAAAACTTACTGTTCCTGTACTTACCGCTAATACTTTGGTTGCCGAAGGGTAGATACTCCAGGTAACGTTTCCATTTACATTAAGTGACCCGCTGGTTACATTCACTTTCGAAACTTTAGTGGCTGTAGTGGAGGTTCCTGCATACACCAGGTTACCGGTAAGGTTACAGGTTCCTGCGCTTACGTCAAATGTATTGGTATAAGCCGCTATAGTAGGCTGGTTGATGGTCAGGTTTCCGCTTATGTTGAATATTTTACCCGAACCTAAAGTAAGAGTGCGGGGAAGCGTATTGCCATCAAAACTAAGGTTGGTGCAGTTAATATCATTAGATGTTGAATAACTAACCGATGTAGCTCCTGCACCCGACCTACCAACCGTAAGGTTATTGAAAGATGTGGAAGAAGTTCCGCCAAGAGTAGCAGAAGCGCCATTCAGTATAACAGTATAGCCGGTACCGGTAAAGGTTCCTCCATTATTGATCCAGCTACCGTTTAATTGAAAATCTTTACCCGCAGTAAACGTAGAACCACTTGCCAAAGTAACCGAGCCACCCACCACTACGGTACCTACTCCGGTGTTTAAAGTAAGGGATTTTGAAGCAGCTACCTGCACATCATTAAGAGTAAGATTTGAAGTAGGCGTTATAGAGCATGAAGCACCGGTGAAAACTGCCGTTCCTTTGCCATTCCAGTTTGCTGCGGTAGTATTTACCGTGTAAGTACTTCCAAAATTAACCGTGCACCCTGTATAGGTTATTAGTTTATTGTATTTATCAGTAAAAGCCCCGTTAAAATTGACGGTTCCGGCATCGGTAAAAGCAATTACTTGAAAGGCATTGGCAATAGTAACTGCCGGGGTAAAGTTGATAGACCCTGTTCCCACTTTAATAGAGTCCGCACCTGCGATTCCCCAGGCACTGAACGTTCCGGCTATGTTAATAGTACCGGGTCCGGCATCTAGAGTATATATCTTCGACTTATTGGTGGGGTTTATCCTCAAATCACCATTAATAGTTAAGCTGTTACCAGATGAGATAATTTGCAATTTAGAATCGGTAATAGGAGTAGAACCAAGATCAAGGTTATTGCAGGTGTAATTACCATCTATAGTAACCGTAGCACCACTGGCAATAATTACATCATCGGTACTGGCAGGAACTCCTGATGGGCTCCAGGTACCGGCAGCACTCCAATTACCCACACTCGATGCAGTTTTAGTAACCGCACTTGCAGTGTTTGAAAATAGAACTGCAATAAGCATAGCCGCTAACGTTTTTGCAGTTAAGCCATTTAATACGGTTTTCATGGTGGGTAAAAATTTTGTTTTCATGGTAATATTTGTTTGAACAGTAGCATATACTCGATTGATACACTAATGTTTCAACAGGTTACCTAAATAATACAACCCTTGGTTTGTTTGGGCAATAATTTTTACGGTATCACCTATAGTAATTTCGGTAAGAAACAACGCAAAGTTGTAGAACTCCCGCTCTTTAAATCTTGCTGAAGCAAAATACATTGCCGATAAAAAACATCTGTTTTTTTAAAGCATTTAAGGCAGGAAAAAATAGTATCAGATTTATGATTGCGAGGAAACGCTCTGTTGCTAAGCCTCTACTACTACCTCATAACTCACAGCACCCGGACCCAAGTTGTAGAGGTTGATGCGTTCGCGGGTGCCGGTGGCAAAACCAATTTCGGCAGCCATGAAAGTTCGCGGTATGCCATCGTTTATGGTTTGCTGAAAACTGTTTGGCGGGTCGCCCGGGTTTTCGGCAGCGTAAATAACTACGTTGCCGCCTGTAGCAGTTACGGTAAGCTCAGTATCCGGTTTTACATCGCTGGCACTCAGGTTTACCTGCTCACCCATATTTAAATTACCGGCAAGCACCTGTGCCGCTTCTTTGGCTACTTCATTCAGTATATAGTCGTTGTATTTGGCTTCGTTTACGTTGAACCAAACGCTCTTGCCGTACTGTGTTAGTTTAAGGATGGCGGTGTACAAATCATTTCCTTTTTTAATACGTTCGCCTACCGCCATGTCACGATTCTTTACGGCATCAATTTGCGCGTCAATTAAATTGTCGAGCAAAGCAGCTTGGGTTTCTAGGTCGGTAAGGATAGCAGCGGTTAATCCTTCGCTGGCAAGTGCCGCCAAATGTATAGTTCCTCTGCGGCTTACGGCACGGGCGGTGCGCATTAAATCATTATAGGTCTGCTGGCTTAAATTGTCAACTCGCAGGGCGCGGTAATGCCCGTTCTGCTCTCCGAATTTTACAAGAAACCGCACGGCAATAGGGCGGATAGCGTTGCGCACTATTTCGGCTTGATTGTTTCGCGCCTGGGTGGCAAGCATCAGGTCGCCCATAAGTTCTTCATCGGTAGGCGTGTCGCTAAAGGTATTGCGGATAAGCCCGATGGCGGCAATCTTGGCGGCATCTATTGAAAAGGCAGCGAGTTCGGCAAGATCGCGGGTGGCACTGCCCATAATGTCATCGCTGGCTTGTATGAGCGTGGCATCGCTCATTTTATACTTTCTCTTGGCAATTTTCATCTGTTTCTGTTTTTGTTTTTAAATGGTCAGATGGAATGCCCATGATTTTTGTTTCGCAAATCATGGAATCATGTGCATTTCATAGCTGTTTTGTTTTGTTTATTAGCTAATTAGAGGCAAATATAGGCACTTTTTATATAAAAACAATACCGACTATAATTTTTAATTTATTAGCTGTTATTATTTTTGTAAGAGTTAACTTTTTTTTATAATACGTTATAATTTATAATTTCTTATTTGTTAAGTTTTAATTATTATTAATAGTTT
>JBKJJB010000415.1:0-8696 GCA_046598235.1 Chitinophagales bacterium | reverse complement strand
GAATACAAGGTTTCCCCTAATGCGTTGAAAACGGTTAAAGAAAAAATTTCGTTGCTGTTTGATGTAATGTTGAGCAAATCGGTTGTAGGGTTCGGAAAAATGGAGAAAGAGTTTTTGCTTTCTTTTTCGGTAATTGCCGAAGGTGCGGTTGCTATTGTAATAAATGTAAGAGTGTCTTTTATTGTTGGGTTGTCAATATCCCAAATGGCATAGCGAATAATGGCAGTGCCGTAGTTTACATGTGGTGTAACATGCAGTAAAATAAAACCTGCTTCTGTCGGAAAAACAGGATTGGTTGTTCCGCTATCCATTAAAACGGTGTAGCAAACTTCGTTATCGCAAACCGATGCTTCCCAATCTGCGGGAACACTTTCGCTCACCTTTTCCCACTGGAAATAGAGCGTGTCGGCTGTGTTATTCTGCTGCGAAATAGTTAGGGTTTGCAAATCTTCCAAGTAGCCCGTTACTACCATCGTATCGTTGGGAGTAATAGAATAGGATTGCGAAAAAGAAAAATCAGTAGCCGCAATAATTGCGGCTACTGATAGCATGATGTTTTGAAGTGTTTTCATATTTAATGAGCAACCGTTAGTTTTTGTGTAGCTGTTTTTCCGTTTACCTGCAAACGAACAAAATAGTTTCCGTTAGGAAGTGCAGCCGTGTTGAATTGTTTTGTTACTACACCATTTTGTTTTTCGTTCAAAATTATTTCCACCTGTTTTCCTGTAACATCTGTTACATCAACAAGAACGTTTGATGTTTCTTTCAAGTCAAGATGGATAGAAACATTGTTGTTGGCAGGATTGGGAAATACATTGAAGGAAGAAACGGTGCTTGGCAAGTTGGTAATAGCCGAAGGAGATTCGAGCAACGCCATAATAGAATCGCGCATTTGTGTTGTGTCGGCAGTAGAAAAACTAAGCGTAGAAAACATCACACGGTGGTCTGTGCCTCCAAGTAAAACAACGGTAGGCATTCCGAAGCCGCCATAGTTTGCTACCTGCACTGCACCGCTATCGTAAGGGGCATAGAACGGAACTGCATTTGTTGTTACCCAACCGGCAGCAGATGCACAAGTTGTTGAATTGTTGTAAGGCATTACATAACCTACTACCATACCCGGGTGCATAGCGTTTACGTTATCAGCCATTGCCTGAATTTTTTTTGCAGGCGGTGGACAAGAACCACAATTAGGCATATAAAAGAACACCACAACAGCTTTACCGGCATCTAAGTCGGCAAGTAAATCGTGTGAAGTGCCATTGCAGTCTAACCCGTTTAGTTGCATAACGGTTTGTGCTTTTGAAATACTAAACACGAAGAAGAAAGCTATGGATAGGAAAATTGATTTTTTCATTGTATTGATTTTTTGATTTTTAAAAATACTTAACGCAAAAATTATTTGTGCATTTACACAAACAGAAACAGCCGTTCAGAAATGACGGCTTAAAGAATTAAAAATCAGATTCGGAAAACCCGATTGACGAGATAAATAGATTGCCCTGTATTATTCGGGGGATGTGCGTTTGTGAAGTTGTATGCTTTTGAAACTTCCGCTTGTAGCGTGGAAATAGAGGGAACTGAAAAAGGAATTTGCTTTACGAGGTTGTTTAAAGTGTTGACTGAAACCTGTGAATTGGTTTTGTGAACTTCTTTCAGTTTGATAGAAACTGTTTTGGTCTTGCAGCAATCACTTGCTTTCTTGTTGCCACAAACACAAGTGCCGTCTTCGGGTAAGTTCAAGGTAACTTCAACTAATCTGCCACCACAATAATGTCCGGTAACACAAATACCTACAGCGGGTATCATGTAAATGAACAGTAAGAGTATGATGGCTAATTTTTTCATCGTGCTCAAAGATAAACGGAAATTCTATACACCTGCAAATACTATGAACGAACTGAAAATGATGGGGCTGTTGGCTGTTTTGTATTGGTAAGGCGTTGCGATTGCTCTCTTTAAATTTAATGGGAGCAATTTGGGTGGCACTAAATTCCATTTTTTTTGAGCGGGGGATGTTTTAATTTTTCCAGAAGCTGGGGTCTGTCCAAAGTAAGGGCTTAGAAACTGTATTGAAATTCTTGTCCTGCTTGATTAAAGACAAACGTTTCTATTGAAGATTAAAAAAAGCCTCCCGAAATATTTCGAGAGGCTTTTACTTTGTTGGCCCAACTGGATTCGAACCAATATACACAGTACCAAAAACTGTAGTCCTGCCGTTAGACGATGGGCCAATTAACGGGCGCAAAAATAAACATCCTGCAAACTTTTGCAAATGCGTACGCTACTAATAAAATAAAATGTTCGGTTGGCTGTTTAGTTACACTCGTAATTATACAGGTAAGTATCGAAGGTGCCGTTGCCCACAAACAGTATTTTCATTTGAGTAGGCAATCCTTTCTCGTTAAACTCATACGTCCAGTCAGTTTCGCTCTGGGTGACTCCGGTAGGGTTATACACTGTTTGTGTATGCTTAATAAGGAGTTTGCTGTCCCCCCCAAAAAAACAATTAATGCCCGAATGGTTATAGTCCCACCCGGCTTTGTTTTCGTGTTCGGGGTAGTATGTATAATTAGTGGTATAGCTTAATACTCCGCCAATAGTTGTTTGCTGTTTTATCATATCACCATTCTGCCAGGTATAATCGTAAGTAACAGTGCCAGCATCTTGGTGTATCAGGTTACCATCGGCATTATATTGAAAAGCTATGTCGTCTTTGGTTACAAACCTGCCGTTGGCATCTACCTTCATAGAGTACGAAGCATTAAGAAAACCATTCAACTGATATTCTTTGTAAATAGCCGAATCGGCAGTATAAGTAATGTACGAATAAATCTGTTTGCCCAGCGTAGCCGATATTCTTCCCTGTTCATCGTAATAATAGGTAGTGTAATAAGGCGAAGCATTGTCTACGTTGTACACCGAAACAGTGCGGCAGCTTTCGCTTACTGCGTCCGTTTCTTTTTTGCAACTGCTGCCGCTTAACATAACTGCAGCAACAAAAATTATCTTAAAGAAGGGGGATAGAAATTTTGTATTCATGGCTTTGGCGTTTTATGGTTACAATTCGAAAATACATAATTTGACTAATCGGAGGTAAAGGTATTCAGCGCAAGCGTGTCTTCTCACTAAAAAATCTATTTTTACGCGCCTCAAAAAAACGCTTAGATGAAGCAATATAAATTAGTCAATAACATCCTCGGATGGTTAGCTTTTGTTTTCGGTACCGTGGTGTATGGTCTCACCATGGAAAGCAGCGGCAGTTTTTGGGACTGCGGTGAGTTTATATCAGGCTGCCTTAAGTTACAGGTAGTTCACCCACCGGGTGCCCCGTTCTTCCTTATGTTGGGTAGAATATTCACTCTTTTCGCCAGCGATGTTTCGCATGTAGCGCAAACGGTCAACTTCCTTAGTGCTATCTCTACAGCCGGCTCGGTGATGTTCGCCTTTTGGACCGTAACCGCCCTTGCCCGCAAAGTAGTAATGAAAGACGGTGACTATACTACCGGTAGAATAATCATAGTAATGGGAGCAGGTTTAATTGCAGCGGGCTGCACTACCTTTCTCGATTCGCTTTGGTTTAGCGCGGTAGAAGGTGAGGTTTACGCCCTTTCTCAGTTCTTTATGTCGTTTATCGTATGGGCAATTATGAAATGGGATGCTGACGACAGCCCTTATGCCGACCACTGGCTGGTGCTTATTGCCTACATGACAGGTCTTTCGATTGGTGTTCACCTTTTGAGCTTGCTTGCCTTGCCTTTTGTAGCTATGGTATATTACTACAAGCGCTACAAAACCACCGTTACCGGTTGGCTTTTAGCAGGTATGATTGGTTTTGTCATTCTCGGTCTTTACATGAAATTCATTATCTCCTTTACGCAATCGTACCTGGCGGGAATGGATTTGTTTTTTGTAAACACACTCAGCTTACCGTTTAACTCGGGAGTTATTTTTGCCTTGCTGTTATTGGCTGCGGTAATAGTTGCCATCATTCGCTATACACAAACCGGAAAAGATTTGGACTTTAACATAGCAATGGGTATTGCTGTGCTGTATGTAGTTATCGGCTTTATCATTAGCGATGGCATGATGGCAAAACTCATCCGCCTTATTTTCCCTGTAGGATTATACATTGCAAAACGCTACGGTTACGAATCTAGAAGGCTGTTGAACATAGCTATTCTGTCTGTTGCGTTTTCGTACATCGGCTATATGAGTTATGCCATGGTGCCAATCCGTTCTATTGCAAATCCTCCTATCAACATGAACCGCCCTATCGACCCGTTCTCGTTAAAGAGTTATGTAGACCGCGAACAGTATGGCGACCGCCCTTTACTAAGAGGACCGGATTATACGGTTACCTCAAGAGATATTGTGGATTATGTAGAAACAGGCGAACGCTGGATAAAAAATGAAAAGAGCGGCAAGTATGATTTTGGCGGACCAAAGCAGGATTATAAATTCCGCGATGAAGTGCAGACTTTGTTTCCGCGTATGGGCTTTTGGCAGGAGCAGCAGAAAATAAACGGCTACCGTGCCTGGCTTAACCCCGAATACAATGTAATAAACGATGATACCAAAGAAGTGATGAGAACATTTCCTTCTTCGGGTTTAAAGCAGGCAACCGATTATGCAGCTACCTTGAATAAAGATGGAGGTTCCTACCGCGTAAAAGATGCAGTAAGCTTTGGCGATAACCTGCGCTTCTTCTTTAAATATCAGGTTGGCTACATGTATTTCCGTTACTTCATGTGGAACTTTTCAGGCAAGCAGAACGATATTCAGGGAACCTACGGCAACGATGACGGAAGGTGGATAAGCGGAATTCCTTTCGTAGATAACTCGCACAAATTCTTTACACCTGATTGGCCGCAGCAAAATCTTTCGAAAGTAGCACGCGAAAACAAAGCGATGAATACCTTCTTTATGATTCCTTTTATTCTTGGGGTAATAGGTTTAATCTACACGCTGTTTAAAGATGAAAGAACATTTTGGGTCATACTGGTGCTGTTTATCGGCACAGGTATATTGCAAATTGTTTATCAGAATGAACCACCCATAGAGCCCCGCGAACGCGACTACGCTATTGCCGGTTCCTTCCTCACCTTTACTTTCTGGATAGGGTTTGGAGTAATAGCCATCTTCGAATTTCTTAAAAAGAAATTACCCGAAGTGCCGAGTGCCATTGCAGTTATTCTTCTCTGTGCAAGTGCTCCCGTACTTATGGGTATGCAAGGTTGGGACGACCACACTCGCAACGGTCGCTACACTGCCCGCGATTTTGCTACCTGCTATCTTGAATCATGCGCTCCTAATGCTATTCTTTTCACACAAGGCGATAACGATACCTATCCGCTTTGGTATGCACAGGAAGTAGAAGGTGTTCGCCCGGATATCCGCATCATCAACCTTTCGTTGTTGGGTGTAGATTGGTATATCGAACAGTTAAACTACAAAACCAATGATGCACCTCCGCTTAAGTTAAGTTTCAAGCCTGAACAGTATAAGGGAACCAAGCGCGATGCAACATACTATAAAGGCGACCCCCGCATTCCTGAGGGCGCAGCACTCGATTTGAAAAAGGTAATGCAGTTTATTGCCAGCGAAGATAACCGCGATAAAATACCTGTTCGCCAAAACGGTGAAATGGAAAACTACTTGCCTATCCGCAACTTTTATTTGGATATTGATTCAAATAAAGTGAGAGAGATGAACATGGTGTCGGAAGATGAGTTCTCACAGGTGGTGCCGCGTATGGCATGGAGCATTGATAACAGCGTGTTGCTCAAAAATGATTTGCTCACGTTGGATATTGTAGCGAATAACATTACCGAACGGCCCATCTATTTTGCGGTATCTGTTTCACCCGATGCGTATATAGGGCTGACTAAGTATTTTCAGTTAGAAGGATTAGCCTATCGGGTAGTTCCAAAGGTGAATCAATCTGGCTCTCCGTACAACGCTCCGGTTCGCAGCGATGCGATGTATGATAACATGATGAAGAAATTTAAGTTCGGTGGAATTGCTGAGAACCCGAAGATATATTTAGATGAAAACGTTCTTCGAATGACAGTGAACGTGCGCGGTAACTTCGGTAGATTGGCAGAAGCACTCTTAGATAAAGGCGAAAAGGAAAAAGCAGCAGCCGTTATTGATTATTCATTAAAGGTAATGCCTGCCGATAAAGTTCCTCACTCGGTATTCGACTATTCTTACCCAGGTGTTTATTACAAAGCAGGTCAAAAAGATAAGGCGCGTAAACTGCTAACCGAAATGCTTGATCAGGCAAAGGATGAATTAAACTACTACAAAACAGTGTACAAATATTCGCTCGATCAAGCCCGCGAATCTGGCGACATGGCATACTACACCGAACTACAGCAAGGCTCATTTACCGAAAGGAGAGAAGTGCGCGAGCAGATGTATATTATGCAAGAACTTGTGTTAGCTGCTAAGGAAAGTGATGACCCGGATTTTGCTGCGCAGGTTGAAAAAACATTTACTGAATACAGAATGGCATTTGTGCAACAGATGCCTAAACAATAAAACATAAGAGAGACGAGAGCGAAGGACGGGTGATAAGGGAACAGCCGCTAAATGCCTTCACTCTCGTCCTTCGTCCCTTGCCCTCACCTCTATGGATAATTCAAAACAATATTTCTGCATTTTCGGGCGACAGCCCGTTCTTGAAGCTTTCAAAGCCGGTAAGCGATTTGATAAAATCCTGTTACAAAAAACTTTTTCTGGAGATGAGATAAAGGAGATTCAGAATTTCGCCAAGCAAACCGATACGCCTACTCAAAATGTTCCTAAAGAAAAGTTAGAAGCGGTAGCAAAAAAATATTCGAAGTTTAAAGACGCGAACCATCAGGGAGTAATCGGCTTTCTTTCAATGATTGAGTATTACTCCATTGATGATGTGTTGCATAATGTTTATGCAAAAGGAGAAACTCCGCTTCTTGTTGTGTTAGATGGAATAACCGATGTAGGAAATTTTGGAGCTATTGCCCGCTCTGCTGAAGGTTTGGGCGCGCATGCACTTGTTATACCATCGCAAGGTTCAGCGCAAATAAATGCTGAAGCTATGAAAGCAAGTGCCGGTGCGCTGAATAAAATTTTAGTGTGCCGCGAAAAGAGTTTGATAACTGCCATTAAGTTTTTGAAAGTAAACGGCATTCGTGTTTTCGGAGCAGAGATGAAAAACTCAATAGAAATATCTAAAGCAGACTTTTCAGTTCCCTGTGCTATTGTGCTTGGCTCCGAGGGTGATGGAATTTCAAATGAAGTGATTAAACTTTGCGATGAGAGAATTAATATTCCAATGAGCGGCACTACTGAATCGCTCAATGTTTCTGTAAGCGCGGGAATTATTCTTTATGAAATAAGTAAAAGCAGAAAGGAAAAGTAAAGCCATGACCAGACGAATATTTTTCAATTCATGTATTTATTCGTGTATTCGTGGCATGATTTAATTTCATATATCACTTCAAATAACACTTCACATGCAGAAAAAATTTTTTCCTCACCTGATTGCAATAGGTGTCTTTGCATTAATCACCATTGCTTACTTCTACCCGTTTTACAAAGGCATGACCTTAGGCGCGCATGATGTTACCCAATGGAAGGCAATGGCGCAGGAAACAATTGCATGGAGAGAAAAAACAGGAGAGCAGCCACTTTGGACAAACAGCATGTTTGGCGGTATGCCTACTTTTCAAATTTCAGTAATTTATCCTGGTAACTGGATAGGCTATCTCCCGCAGGCATTTCAATTCATATTTCCTGATTCATCTGCATTTATGTTTTTCATGTTTGCAGGGTTTTACATTCTTATGCTTTGCCTCGGAGTAAACAACTGGCTTGCTTTAGGTGGTTCGCTTGCTTATGGACTTGCTTCCTTTAACCTGATAAGTCTGGAGGCGGGACATAACACTAAAGTAATGGCAATGTCGTTGATGGCTCCTGCTATTGGAGGAATGGTGCTGGCTTACCGAGGCAAAATTTTGTTAGGCGGTGCGCTCACAGCATTGTTTCTTTCGCTGAATATAAATGCAAATCACTTTCAGATTACTTATTATCTCATGCTCACAATGGGTTTGTTTGGGGTTTATTTTCTGATTGAAAGTATTTTACAGAAAAAAATTCTTGACTTCACCAAAGCAAGTGGAGTGTTGATTGTTGCTGCCGGGCTGGCGGTAATCCCAAACATTGCCAACTTATGGAGTACTTACGAATATGGAAAACAAACCATGCGTGGTGGTGGAAGTCAGTTGACAGAGAAAAAGAAAGTATCAACCGGAGGATTAGATTTTGAGTATGCAACGCGTTGGAGCGAAGGATTCAGCGACTTTGAATTTCTTTCTATTCTGATTCCAAATATTAAAGGCGGTGCATCGGGCAGCGAACTTTCAACAAGTTCTGCTTCATACAAAGTCTTGAACCAAAACGGAGTTCAATCAGCCGAAAATATTATCAAACAGATGCCCACTTATTGGGGAGAGCAACCCGGTACTTCAGGTCCGGTTTATTATGGCGCAGCCATATTTTTTCTTTTTGTGTTAGGGATGTTTATTGTTCGTTCGCCCATTAAGTGGGCGTTGTTTGGCATTTCAATTTTCTTTTTGTTTTTGTCCTTCGGACATAACACAGGCGTTTTCAAATTCTTTTTTGAAACACTTCCCATGTTCAACAAATTC